>NZ_JBBOZZ010000004.1:0-6787 GCF_038008825.1 Bacillus sp. FSL M8-0166 | reverse complement strand
TTGGTGGAGATGGTAGAATAAGAGAAAGTTTTATTCATCTGATTGTTTGGCGAAGGTGCGAAGCGAAAAGGCGGCGGTAGTCGCCTGAGTGGCAACGAAAAGCGAAGCACCGAGAGCCAAACGGGAACCCCCCCATGCTAACAGGGGGGTAGTACGCAAGATGAAAATAAAACGTATAAAAAAACATGTCGTGCATTTCAAAAATGCCGTTGAGAGCGTTCAGATTCGATTCTGAGCGCTTTTATTTTTGTTCAGGTAATTGAAATAGGGGATGTGTCAAAAACGCTTATAAGGGATTTAAATGCGTTTTTTCGTTTTGTCTGCTGAATTCATTTTAAAAAACGTTTGCGAGATACCGAAAATTTTCAAAAATGGAAACGCAAGCAAGTTATAGTCGTATTTCATGTGCTAGGATTTAACATAAAAAAGCGATGTATCGGGGGATTGATGGTATGGGAACTATTGCAGCGCCTGTGGTTGGTCAGAAGATTAATGAATGGTATCGGCATATCAAAAGGTTGAATGTGACAGATGCAGAGATTCTCCGTAACGAAGTTAAGAATGAACTGGATTTGATGGAGGAAGACGAACAGGTTGTTCTTTATTTTCAGCTAATGGAATTTCGCCATGAACAGATGCTTGAATACGTAAATCCATCAAAAAATACTGTCAACAAAGCTGATTATTTGAGAGCTGTCGAAGGTGAAGGAAAAAGGCTTACTGGTATTATGGAGTACTACTTCAATTTTTTCAGAGGGATGTATGAGTTTTCTAAAGGGGAGTACATAAAAGCTATTACATTTTATCGCTATGCTGAAAGAAAACTTGATAAAGTAGCTGATGAATTGGAGCGTGCGGAGTTCTTTTTCAAAATGGCAGAAATCTTTTATCACATGAAGCAAACACATCTATCTATGTATTATGTTGAACAGGCGTATCATGCTTATAAGGCAAACAGTATATATCAAGTTAGGTTAATCCAGTGTAGATTCGTGATTGCGGGAAATTATGACGATTTGGTCAGTTATGAGAAGGCACTTCCCCATTTGAAACGAGCTTTACAGGAATCTATTGCACTTGGCCATGATTACATTACGACTAAGGGTTTGTTGAATTTAGGAAACTGTTTTAATAAACAAGATGATGTTGCGAAAGCAACAGTATATTACCAACGTGCATTAGAGTTAGGCGAGAAGATCGGTGCTAAAGAGGTTGTACAAGCTTGTTATGATTTAGCCATCATTTTCTTTAAGCAGGGACGAAAAGAAGAAGCTCTTGATTATTGTGTGAAAGGGAAGAGCTATGCTGAAAAGTATGATGATTCTATGTTTGTCGATCTTTTTAATGTGCTTCATGAGTTATATGTGACGGTTTCGCCTAGTGTTGAAGTCAATCAAAAATTCGATCAACTTTTATATAGTCGTGGTTATCCTTATTTAGAAGACCTAGCTTTAGAGGCTGGAAGATTTTATAATGACATAGAACGACTGGATGATTCTGTATTTTTTTATAAGAAGATGATCCAAGTTCAGAAACTGATTCAAAGGGGCGATTTTGAATATGACGTTTAAAAAAATTATGGCTGCCGTTTTGATTTTAGCTGTGACTGTTGCGCCGGTTTATGGTTTAGCGACGCAAGATAACAGCGTTTCTGTTGCGTCAAGGAATGCAACATGATGTATCGTATTCGATTTGTAACATGAAAATTAACAGACCTTTTAGGTCTGTTTTTTTGTGGAAATATCATGTGTAGTTACTTGAAAATAAGACGTAAACGATTAGGTTTTTGAACGTGCTTACCAGAATGTGATTATCCAGGTTGTGATTATCACGTTCTGGTGTGAGGTTTAGTCAAAAGGCTACAGAAAAGGTGTGGAGTTTTTGATTGGCAAAGCAGAGTCTATGATTGCAAGGTTTCAGTGATTAAAAGCTATAAAAATGGTGTTAAAAGCTAATGAAAAGCTACAAAAAAAGTGTTAAGGCTATAAAAAGGGTGTTGATGATTACATGAAAGGCTACAAAAAAGGTGTTAAGGCTATAAAAACGGGGGGACTCAATTTTTGAGTAGGGGGGCAAAAAATCAAAAAAAAATCTCCCCCTGCGGGGAAATTTGGTTTAGTCTTTGGTCTTTTAGGTTTTTGGGTTTTGATCTTTTAAAAAGATGGCGGTTTCGCCAGCTTTTTGGGCGATTTTGACGGAGTCAGAATCGTGTCTTTTCTTATCTTGATACATATAGAAACACTGTCATTTTGAAAAAGTAGAATAAATACAGTGATATCAATGGTTTAAAGGTATTTTGACAGGTAAAAACTCCATCTGCTATTATTAAGTCACCACAACAAAAATAATAGAGTGCTAGAGAACTAGCTTCAGAAGGAGTTTTTATTTTGACATATTCATCTGAATCGAATTATAGCATCCTTCAGGACAAAACCGCAACAGGTAAAAAGCGGGATTGGCAAGGAAAAAAGATGCGATCTTCACTAATGTCATCTCATTATGAAGGGCTTGAAAAGCGTATCGGTGCGCCTTACTACGGAAAAAAGGCAGAGAAGATATCTAATTGTGCCGAATGTCTTACGTTTAAAAGAGAAAAAGAAACAGGCAGACTTAAATTATATCAAGCTTATTTTTGTAAAGTGAGGTTGTGCCCTATGTGTGCATGGCGAAGGTCTTTAAAAATTGCTTATCACAATAAGTTGATTGTGGAAGAAGCAAACAGGCAATATAAGCCTGCATGGATATTCCTCACGTTAACAGTTAAAAATGTTGAAGGGGATCAATTGAGACAAGCAATTACAGATATGATGCAAGGTTATAGAAAGCTGTTTCAATATAAGAAAGTGAAAACTGGGACACTTGGTTTTTTTAGAGCTTTAGAGATAACTAAAAATCATAAAGAAAATACATATCACCCACATTTTCATGTGCTTATCCCTGTAAAGAGAAATTACTTTGGTAAAAGTTATATTAAGCAAGCAGAGTGGACAAGTTTTTGGAAGAAGGCAATGAAATTGGATTACACACCGATTGTGCACGTGCAGCGGGTCAAAGGAAAAAAGGGGATTGATGCGGAAGCGATTGAAAAAGAGGTGCGCGAAGCAATAGAAGAACAGAAAGCGATTCTTGAAATTTCAAAGTATCCAGTCAAGGATACGGATGTGATACGTGGGAATGAAGTGACCGAGGAGAATTTGGATACAGTCTATTACTTGGATGATGCATTAAGTGCAAGGCGGTTAATCGGTTACGGGGGGATCTTGAAGGAGATCCACAAGGAACTCAATTTGACGGATGCTGAGGACGGGGATCTTGTCAGAATTGAAGAAGATGATGATGAGGTAGCCAATGAGACGTTTGAGGTCATGGCACGTTGGCATGTTGGGATTAAGAATTACATAATTAATTAGAAAAGCAGGCTAACTGGAGCCTGCTTTCTTATATGGGTTAGTTGATTTTTGCTTTTAGAACTCTATAATCTCCACTGCCGTAAAGTCCTACGTCAACACGAGAAGAGTATTCAACAGGTGTATATTTTAGTGCTTTGAAAGTTCCTCTACTTCGGATTTCCCAAACGCTAGGGTCTAGTTTGTGTTGTGTTGTTTTGTGAGATTTGGAGTACCATACACCAGTTAAGTAAGCATCATAACTGCTACTTTTCAGTTTGCCTTTTTCATAAGTGAATTTACCACTTACTTCATGAGCGAATCCGAATCCCCAAGTAGTATTTGTGACTTTTGCTTTGAATTTCTTTTGTTGAACTGCTTTTGTTGAAATGTCTTCAACTTTCATAGATAACTCAAGCTTGTCTCCTTGTACGTTGAGAGGTTCTTGTACAACAACGTTATCTGATCCTTTTTTTAGTTCAGCATTTGCTTTATCAGTTAGTTGATCTAGTTTGTGGTTGATCTTTTCAACTTCTTTTAGATGTGCGACAGGTTCACTTTGTGTTGCTTTCGCATTTGGAGCATATATTCCTAATGATAGAGTAATTGTAGCAAGTCCCATTAAAACTGTTGAGCTAATTGATTTTTTGGATAGTTTCAAAGTCATATTGTTCAAATCCTCCTTAAATGATAGTATTACAAGCGGTTACAAAAAATGGTTATATAACCACAAACAAGGGACGGTGTATTGTGTATGCTAGCTGTTATTTATACGGTTTTCATAATGTTTTTGGTTTTCTATCTACTGAATTATTTAGGTCAGAAACTAATTGCTAAGGGTCGCCCTGTTAATCATTCAATTATCATGGTGCTCTCACTTATTGAAGCTATAATTGCTATTGTCTTGGCTTACTATAAACCACCTTTTCTATAGAAATCACTCCTTTTTTGGGTATATTTTCATAATATCATTGATTTATTTGGTATTGGGAATTCCTTGGTAAATTTATTTTTTGGTTGCGGTGTCCGCAATCATTTTTTGTACTTTTGTGATTATTGCAGGTGGAGTAGTCAACTACCTTACTTCTTTTTTTGGGTTTTTTAGAATACATCTAAATTTTGTTTGATAATAAAACTATAAAAAGGGCAGAAAATGATATTTCTGCCCTTTTTAATTAGCTGTAATAGAGAATATTGAATGACAACCTGTTTTTAAAGCATTTGGGTAACCACAATAAGCTCTTAAAGAATATTGTCCTGATCCAGCATTAGGGAATTTGTAAGTAAATGAATTTTTTTTGGGAGCAAATGTTTGATACTGTTTTCCATTTTTAAATACTGTAAATACAATACTTCCACTATAAACAAAAGTGTTTATTGATAATTTCTCTCCAGATTTTAAAGTAACTCGTGTGGTTGATGAAGTTTTGTCTTTTGTAAATAGTATGCTATTAGAAGAACCCCTGGCATGTGCTGAGTCAAGACTAGTTACATTAAAAATTGAAACAGATAATATTAAACATAAAAGTATCTTTTTAAACATTTCTACTACACCTTCCTTTTTATTAATTTAAATACAAATACTAGGTTATATTATATTTTTTTACAAAACAATGACTGTATTAAAATTTATGAATTTTATTATTTTGGTTGCGGTGTCCGCAATCATTTTTTTTATTTTTAAGTGCTTTGTTTTAAGGAATTTTTTTGTGATAGAATCCCTTAACTGTGGAGGTGAATGGGATGACGATTGAAATTCATGTGATGGATTTAGGAGCATTCATTTTTTGTACTTTGATGATCATTGCATGTGCAATTTCAGAAACAGAAGAAGCCGGCTATTGAGTCGGCTTCTTCTTTACACGCTTGAAGGAAATCGAGAGATTTTAACACTTACATAGGGGGTGTGTATAAGTGCGCTATTGTCATGAGTGTCTTATTTCCAAAATTGCCACCACTTTTTTTGTTGAGATGCAGCAATCTGTTTTTTCATTTCTTCATTCTCTTTTAGAGCCTCTATGAGGTGTTTGTCGCGTTCCTCAAGCTTAGCCTCAATGTAGTGTTGTTGTTCGTGAATTGTCTGAATAAGAGATTGGATGATTTGTTTTTGTTCATTCATTTGTGAGTTGAGAGTATTCCTTATGTCCTCTATCGACTCATTCAGCGTCAATGCTGTACTTCCTGTATGATTGTCTATTGTGATCGTGATTGGATGTCCCTCATTAGTGAGGACGGTCTCAATGTTTTCTATAGACTTTCCTTCTACGTATAAACCACGAATTTTTTTCAGCAAAGGAATGGACTCATTTGCTACTAAATAGCTCTTTCCGTTTTTCTTTATGTTCAAATGATGGCCATGTTGACGAATATATCTTCGTAATGTGGTATCTGGGATTTGAAGTTCTTTCTCTAATGATTTGATAGAGTGCCATGTTTCTTGGTTATCCATATAATTTCACCACCTCGTTCACCATACGATCATACCTTGATTATTCTAGTTATATCAATGTATCCCTGCGATCACGATCATGGTTGCGTCCATGGATACGATCATACGATCATGCAATGTTTAAGGCTGTGGATACCAATGTGACAGCAAGGAATTCTTATGTTCTTGCATTGAAATATGGAGAGGAGAAAAATGTATGAAAAGCATAAGGGGTTTTTGTCCCCACTTATGGTGTGGAACTAGGCAAAGCCTAGCAAAAAAATGACCCCAAAGAAGTGATGAAATCACTCCTGCAGCAGTGGCGATTTTTGAGGTAATCACTTCCCGATCACTGGCGGATCAGTGATGAAAAATGACCGACCAGTTGCCAATCACTTGTCTAAGTGTCCAGTTATACGCACCAAAAAATGTGCGCTGTTTGAGAAAAACCAACGTGGGTTTTGTCACGAAAGTTTGGTAACGTTTTGTGTTCGAAAAGGAGCGCACCTGCACACAAAGAAAGGGAGCGTTTTGCAAAAAAATCAGTCGCAACAAGGGTTTAATAATGGGTGAATTAAGTTCGTGTTTGTTTTGTGTTGTTTCGGAAAAGGGTGTACTCAAAAGGAGCGTTACTGTTTAAAAAATGGAGTGAAGAACATATGGCATGAGTCAACGGTAAGCGGAACGAAAGTGAGCATTAAGGAGTTGACTCATTCACCACATCCAAAGCCTATTGATTCAAACAAACCCCGTTTGTTTGCGCCAGCCGAAGGGGCATCCCCCGAAGATCGGGGGTAGGGGGTTTGAATATTTGCGATCCAACGGGCTGACCGTTGGCGGGTTTGGGCAGAGCCCATAAAGAGTCACTGGAGAACCAGTGCCCACTTATGCACCTAAAAGATGCACGTGTATTTTCTCTCCGTTCAAAGCAGAATGCCAGGGCATTGTACCGTTGGGAAATTGATGAAAAACT
>NZ_JBBOZZ010000003.1:0-52839 GCF_038008825.1 Bacillus sp. FSL M8-0166 | reverse complement strand
AGGATGTTTCAACAAATATTATTATATTTAATTCCCCCTTAGAATACAAGGGGGAAGGCTATTTTTTTATTTTTGATGAGAAATCTTTCAATTTTGTATTATGCATTATTTTTAACCTTGGGGACGACTTGGGGACGGAAATTTCCTATCTCTGAATTTGTGTTTCTCAGATGTTTAGGATCAAACTTGTTAAAGTGATTCGCTGCACTCTTTTTCATTTCATCTGTTACATGGCCATATATATCAGATGTTGTTCGGGCGCTAGCGTGTCCTGCACGTCTTTGAATAGCACTTATGCTCTCACCGGCTTCCATCAATAAAGCAACCATAGTGTGACGCAAATCATGTAAACGGATATTTTTTATTCTATACTTTTGTGTAATTCGATTCCATTTGGTCGTTGGTGTTGTAAAGTAATAAGGCTTTCCAAACCCACTATGAAAGATGTATTGATGATCTCCACCCTCCCAGGCATCTTTTAGCTTTTCCTTCTCTCTTTTCCACATATGATAGTATAGAGACAATTCATTCATATACCAATCTGGCATCTGAACAAATCGTTTTGAACTTTTTGACTTAGGGTCTTTCACATGCGGTTTACCTTGAATGGTCTTTGAAAGAGATCGGTTTATTCTAAATCCACCAGCATCCCAATCCACGTCTAAATGCCATTCAAGCGCTAGACCTTCGCCTCGTCTCAATCCTCCTATCATCGCTGCTAAGAAATAAAGTCTCCATTTAATATCAACTTCTTCATATAGAATCTTAATACATTGAGCAGCTTCATCAGCTTCAAAATAGTTCATTTCCTTCTTCTCGTTAATTGGCAAGGGCAATCCCTTCATTGGATCAATCTTGATAATCTTCCATTCTTCAGCTGCGGTTTTAAAAACCACCTGTAGTAATTTAAAAATATCTAATATTGTTCTTTCTCCTAACCCCCCTGGCTTACCATCTTTTCTCGCACCATCCTTTGATAAATCATCTAAAAAGTCTACGATATGTAAACTCTTTATTCGTTCTATCCTCATATGTCCAAAAACGGGGAGGATATGATTTTTTAAGTGACGCCAATAAACGTCTGATGTTGTCAGAGAATACGGTTTTCCGCTCTTTTGATAGAGCTTTTTTTCTTTCCACTTAGCGATAAAAGATTCAAATGTTAATTTTTCAGGTTCTATGTATTCTCCAGAATTGACTTCCATCTTGAACTGATAAAGCTGATCAGAGAGGTACTCCTGTAATTTTCTTTTTGTTTTTAACAGTTTATGATCTTCTATACGAATAGTTTTATATTTTCTTAACCTTTTTCCATTAGCATCATATCCAGTTTCAACAACTAATCTAAAAGAATTACTTCCTCTTTTTTCAATGCTAGCCATATAAAACGCTCCTTGTCTGAGAAAAAACTTTTTGATTGTAAAGGTTTAATCGATGCTTCGCAAATGATGGAGTAACTTTAAAAGTTTTAGTTAAAAATTGAATTGCTTGGTCAGGGTCTACAGGTATATTTACTGATCTCAACATAAATGTTGGTACTGCAAAATGGTACATAAAATTATTCGACTTCCATTCTTGATATAACCTAAATGAATCGGGCATCATAAGTTGATTTCCCTTATGAAAAAGAATGTGGCCAACTTCATGACAAAACTTTTCCCATCTAATGCTTTTATTCAATCTCTTATCTAAGATAATAATTTGGATATCCTGATTAATTATGGCTCTTGATGAAATTTCTTTATAACAAACTTCAATCCCTAATTTTTCAGAAATAGTATCAATGGATTGTTCAGAAGGATTTAAGATTTTCATTTCTGCATATAGTCTATTAACGTTATCTTCTAAATGAGTATAGGTATATTTCAATTTAATAAGCTCCTTCAAATTAGTTTTGGGAACTAGTGTTCTGTTTTTGGGTAAAAATAAATACTCTTATTGAGCATTTATTTTAAATTAACTGTTAATTCTTTTGGTTCGGAAACGCTATCCAAATTTTCGTCAAATGGTGCACTCATCACAATTCTAACGCTTTTTATTTTAGAAACATCAGATTCTATAGGTACAGCAATTTGATAATCTCTTTTCGCATTACCAAAAAGTTTCATATCATATTGTTCAGTGTCAGTATAAAGGTTATTACTACTGACCTTAATCTGTTCTTTAGTGTCTAAAATTAAATGACTAATACCAGAAAAATTGATAGTTTCTTTATCTGTATTCTCTACAGAAAATTTAATATCAATAAAATGAAAAGGGTTTGTTAAATCAATATCCGTTAAACTTTGATAGTCACTTAGGCGATCATCAGGAATATTTGACAACTTCATTATGTTGACATGTTCAAAATTTATATTAAGCGGGCCCATTTTCTGTGATTCAATTTCTTCTTGGCTTTTTAAGTAATTAAATAATTCTCCTGTTTCATCATCTTTGTAACTGTCATTTTTCTGTTCTTCATTAGTTTCTTTTTGCTTTTTCTCTGAAACTTTTTCTTGTGAGTTTGCCGAAGGTTCATCCGTTGTCTTAGTTGAGTTACATCCAGCTAAGAAAACGAGCAATGATAGGCAAATTACAAACATTGATTTCTTCCTCATAATTGCCCCCTAAAGGAATCATTTGTTCTGTTTTTTCTCTCTCGCTTTTCTCTTTTTAAACAACTCGTATACCACTTCAAATTCTTCAATTAATTCTTCCACATCTTCTGGCTTACTATCGAAGAATAATCCGTCATGGGATTTTGCCCACTCATAAATCTTTCTTTGATGCTCAGTGAGTTTAGGAGTTTCAGAATTACTTGTCTCATTCTCATCGATGTAACCAGCTATGATCATTAATTTTTCATAATCACATTGGTATGCTTTAGAAATTAATTTTAGTGTTTCTGGAGTTGGTTTGATTTCTTTACCTGTCCTTGGGTCTTTTCCGTTTTCAATTTTCCCAAGATAGGTATGGCTTATGCCAATTCGTTTGGCAGCTTCTCTTTGAGACATTTTTCCTCTTGCTTTTATCAAATATTCTCCAAGTTTGGACATTAGCATCACCTGTAATACGTAGTTTACATTATATTTAAATTCTTTAAAACAGAAAATGTGTAAATCATGATTGACACTACTGTAAACCTTGTGTTACTATTTGTTCAAGGAGGTGTAACACATGGTTTTCACTAACAGATTACGTGAGATCAGAAAAGGTGTTGGAATGTCAATATCTGAATTGGCAAGAAGAACTGAAATGTCTCGCGCAAACATTACGAAAATTGAGCTTCATGGACAAGAGCCATCTGGTTTCACTATGCTGAGAATTGCAAGTGTTTTAAATAAAGATCCAAGGGATATTTTTTTTGAGTCGAGTGGTACACAAGAGTTACAAAATGAAAAAGAGAATACCGGTTAATAAAATGATTTTTGCGGTTCTTATGGTTTACAAATTCTGAAGGAGGTTCTCAAAATGCCCAAAAAATCAACTATGAGTGTTCAAGAAACGGCTGATTTTCTTGGAGTCCATCATGACACGGTTTACACAATGGTGAAAGAGCGGCAAATACCATTCTTCCGAGTAAGGAAAAGAATTTTCTTTACACGAGAAGTTCTAGAAGAATGGCAAATGTCACAAATGGAAACCAACTTTCAGCCAGTGAATGATTAAGAATTTACCACCTTAGAATACAGCGGATTTATGAGATTTGCTGTTCCAATTCGGAACATGTTCCAGATAGGAACAGTGAAAGGGGGTGGGGAGGTTGTGAAGTTGGGTGTGGTGCTTCGTAAAGCGCGATTGCAGGCAGGCATTTCCCAAGAGAAGCTTGCGGAAATGCTTAGCCGATCTCGCAGTTGCATCTCAAAGATCGAGAATGATCAAAAGATGCTTGATGTTCCTACATACGTCAGGTGGATGGAAGCAACTAATGCAAAGGAAGCAATGATTGCAACATTATGCGGCATTGATCCGCTGGCTGTCACACAGCAAATTACAGCCATTATGGCTTTGTTTGGAGGATGAAGATGAAGAAACGAAATTCGATTTTCAAAAGCATTGATAACGACGGAATAACAAGAGAAATGATTTGCATCGAGGTTTTACAAGAAAATTTAATGGATGCATTAAAAAACAAAAATACAGCACAAGCACTAGAGATTCACAAAGACATTGAAAAATCAATAAAGCAAATTCAGCAATATGAAAAACAATCAACGGTGAAATTGTTGAAGGCAGCTGCAAAGATTAGGCCAGTAACATATCCAAAATCACTAAAAAACAAAATGAAAGGGTTGATTTAAATGAAATTTGTATTCGTAGCAAGTCGCTTAATGAAAGCAAAGGAAGTTATTGAGGTATGCAATGAGCGATTCAGCGAGGAAGGCGAAATTGCATTGGCTAAAGCTGAATTGCAGGTCAAAGCTCGTTTAGGTTTAGAACAAAGAAAAAAGCAGCAAGCTCCTACACTCACTGCTTAAATCGAATATCGAAATGATCGAATTTATTATATCGCTCTTTAAAGAGCACGACAAGTATTATTCTTGTCGTCCGGCTAGCGGATGGCCGATGCACACACACCCATCCATTCCAATTGAACACCATCCGCAGTCGGACGATGCGAATAAGCATCAATAAATCATAGGAGGACGAATCGATGAGAGAAAAACCTGTAATTCAACCCTTTTCAGAAAAACGTGAAGATCAAGTCCGTTTAACGAAAGTTGGAGGATTAATTGTGATTACTTTTCATGGGGAACCTATTTTCTTTTTCCCGAATCAAGAGTCGTATGAAGAATATAAAAAGCTCACTGCTGATGCGATCCGAAGAAAGGTAGGAGTAATAGCATGAACATTGAACATCCAATGATCACTCAAATAAATGCTACTGGATACCCAAAGGGCGTCGAAGTTGTTGATGTTGTAGGAACTGATTACTTCGGGGATGAGATCTTCTCTAATGACGAATACGTCATTGATGAGAATGTTGGGGAAAAGATTCTCCTGGATAATTTGAATCGTTACTTGAAGGAACAGCTCGATTTTACCTTTGTGAACACAAAATAAAAAGGTTCACTCCCACAAGTGAACCTTTCCCAAAAATTACAGAATAAAGTGTCAACCCCTATTATAGCAGGTTGGCACTGTAAATCAATGGAGGCATTGATATGAAACTCACTGATAGGCATTTGGAAATTATGAGAAGAATCGGTTCGGGTGCAACGATATGGGGCTACATGGAGGCACGTTTGTTAAGAGAGGTTCAGTCTTTTGATCCATCATTCATCAAAATTATTACAGGTGATGAATTGGAAAAGCATGATCCTAGTGTTGCTCAATTAACAGGAGTAGATCAACTCCCTTACTTTGGAGCTTTTCTAACAAGCGATGGTTTTGCCTACCTTGAAAGAAATTCAAAAGAAGGTAGTGAGAGTATTGAATAAGACAATCATATTATCAGAACTCCATCTTTCAAACTTCAAGGGTGTAAAATCTTTCACTCTTGAAACATGTGGAGCCAGTGCAAAAGTCTATGGTGATAACGCTACAGGCAAAACAACGTTGTTTGACGCTTTCATCTGGCTGCTCTTTGATAAAGACAGCCAAAACAAAAAAGACTTTGAGATCAAGACGCTCTCAAAAGATAACAAAGCGGTAAGCGGCGTTGATCATGAGGTATCGGCTGTCTTGCTAATTGATGGAAAGTCAGTTGAGCTGAAAAAGGTCTATTCAGAGAAATGGACCAAGAAACGGGGATCAGCAAAGCAAGTCTTTTCTGGCCATACGACTGACTACTACGTCAATGACGTGCCGGTTAAGAAAAAAGAGTTTACAGAGAAGGTCAATGAGATCATCTCTGAGAATATTTTCAAACTCATTACGTCCCCAAGTTATTTCAACGAACAAATGAAGTGGCAGGATCGCCTAAACGTTCTCATGGAGATCGGTGGTGCTGTGACTGATGAGGACGTTATTTCAGAAAACAATTCATTGTCAAAGCTTCAATCCATCTTAGATGGAAAAAGTCTGGATGAGCAAAAGCGCATTCTTACTGAAAAACGTAAAAAGATCACTAAGAACCTAGAGCAATATCCGGTAAGGATAGATGAAATCAACCGCTCTATTGATGATGTCAGTGATCTTGACCATGAACAACTGAAAGAAGAGCTAAAAGCTCTGGAGTCATCACTTATGGCATTGGAAGAGAAAGTTCGCTCTATCAAAGCAGATGAAGGTGCAGATCGTAAGAAACGCATGCTTCAACTCGAAGGTGAGCTACAGCAAATCAAAAACGAACATGACTCTCAACGGTTTGAGGTCATTAACAAAAAGAAAGAAGCCTACTACCTAGAGAAAAACAGTCTTACTCAAACCCAAAATGATCTCATTAACTTGATCACGAAGAAGAAGCACTTAACATCTTTTCTCTCTCAAATAGATAAAGAACGTTTGGAGTTACGAGAAGAATGGTCTAAAAAGTATGAAGAATCGTTTGAGGATCATCAAACAGATTGTCCAACATGTGGACAAGCATTGCCGGAAGAAAAAATTCAAGCTGCTATTGAGAAATTCAATTTACAAAAAAGTGAAGCCCTAGAGCGAATAGTCGATAAGGGGAAAAAATTAGGAATTGAATATGAAAATAAGGCAAATGAGTTGTATGAAGTTGACGAGCAAATTCAAAAGTTGAATTTGGAAGAGAAATTTAAGGCTTCAGCTGTAGAAAAACTGAAAGAAGATATGGAGCAAGCTGAAGCGTCCATTGCTCCGCTTTCCGAAAATCCATTGTATCTAGCCAAGATAGAGGAGCTCGAAAAGATCAATAACGAGATCCAGTCAGATGAGCAGGAGACAAGTGGAGCTGTTCAAACGATTAATGAGCAGATCAAGGAAAAAAAGCAAGAAATGAAATTGGTTCTTAATGATCTACTTTGCATTGATAAAGCCAAACAAGCTCTGAAACGGATTGAAGAGCTAAAAGATGAAGAACGTAAAATGGCTGATGACTACAATGAGGTCGAGCAAGAGTCATTCCTGATTGAAGAGTTCATCAGAACCAAGATGAACCTTATGGAAGAACGGATAAACAGCAAATTCAAGTATGCCCGCTTCAAGCTCTTTGAAGAGCAAGTCAACGGCGGTTTAACAGAAACATGCGAAACGCTGTATGAAGGTGTGCCTTACTCTAAAGGCCTAAACAATGCGGCACGTATTAATGTCGGTTTAGACATCATTAATACGTTAAATGAGCATTATGGTATTTCTGCGCCGATCTTCGTTGATAACAGCGAGGCGGTCACGAATCTAATCGATGTGAATGCTCAAGTTATTAGCTTGATCGTTTCTAGGCAAGACAAGGAGCTTCGAGTGATAACAAATGAGGAGGATACGAATGAGTAATCAGAATCAATTGGCACATTTACAAAAAAATATTACAGATGATGTGAACAATAGTTTAAGCAGGTTAAAAGATGAAGGATTGGTTCTTCCATCTAACTATAATGCTAGCAATGCATTAAAGAGTGCATTTTTTAAACTTCAAGATCTGAAGGATAAAGATGGAAGACCTGCATTAGAAAGTTGCTCTCGTGAATCTATTGCTAATTCATTATTGGATATGGTGGTACAAGGTTTAAGCCCTGCAAAAACACAATGTTACTTCATTCCATACGGAAAGCAATTACAACTAAATCGTTCATATTTTGGTACACAAGCAGTCTTGAAACGCTTGACCAATGTTAAGGATATATGGGCAAACGTGATCTTTGAAGGCGATGTATTTGATTATGAGATTGATGGAGGTCGGGAAAAACTTATCAAGCATGAAACGAAGTTTGAGAACAGAGATAAGCCGATCATCGGGGCTTATGCAGTAGTGAAGACCATTGATGATATGGAACTGCTAACCGTCATGACAAAAAAAGAAATTGAAACTTCCTGGAGCCAAGCAAAAACAAAAGGCGTTCAGAATAAGTTTCCACAGGAAATGGCCAAAAGAACCGTTATCAATCGTGCAGCGAAGAATTTTATAAACACTAGCGATGACAGTGATCTCCTTGTCCAAGCAATTAATAATTCTACTGAAAATGAGTATGACAACGATCGGGTGGATGTTACCCCGGATGAAGTGAAAAAAGAGATTAGCGAGAATGCTAATTCAGAAATTATTGATGTTGGTTTCAATGAACCTGAAGACTCAGAACAGCATCAAGAAACACCTGAAATAAAGCAGCGTGAAGAACCTGAGCCAAAACCATCAAATGAACATGATTTAAAGCCGTCTGCATTGAATGAGGAACCACCATTTTGATTGAAATAAACGCTGTCTCATCAAGTAGTAAGGGGAATTGCTATCGGGTGACTGATGGTAAAACCCCGCTCCTTTTGGAGTGTGGTATCACCTTTAAAGAGATGCAACGTGCTTTTGATTTTAAGATGAGCTTCGCTGGTTGCCTCATCACTCATGAGCATGGTGATCATTGCAAGGCTTTAAAAGATGTTCTGCGTGCAGGAATCGATTGTTATATGTCTCATGGAACGGCAAAAGCTCTTGGAGTGGAAAATCACCACAGAATCAATCTTGTAAAAGCTCGACAGGCGGTTAGGATCGGCACGTGGCTTATTATGCCCTTTGATGTGCAACACGACGTATCAGAGCCATATGGCTTCCTATTGGCTAATGAGGACGGAGACAAGCTGCTCTTTGCCACTGACACCTATTACATCAAATATAAGTTTCCTGGACTCACGCACATCATGGTTGAGTGCAATTACTCTGAAGCGATCTTGGATGCAAATATCGACAATGGGAGCATCCATAAAAGCATGCGTAACCGGCTCATCCAGTCGCATTTCAGCCTTGAGAATGTAAAGACATTCCTTGCTGCAAACGACTTGTCAAAAGTGCAGGAAATATGGTTGTTGCACCTATCTGACACAAACAGTGATGAGCGGTTGTTTAAAGAAGAAATAGCAAAACAAACAGGAAAGGTTGTCTATGTAGCAAAATGAGCGATCTTTTTAAAACAGCTTATCCCTATTGTTTTATTACGATGGCCAGATCAGTAGCTCCAGACATGCGGAAAAAGGTATTGGCCATGTACATAAGCACGTATATGGCCAAGTATGAACCGCATCTCGAAGTAGTAAAAATTGAAGGTAAATACGCTATTTGTAGATTCAAAAGCAAATAGTTGGGAAGGAGGAATTTGTTTGTCTACTGGATGGATAAAACTACATAGAGCAATTAGAAATCACTGGCTCTATGAAGAAGAAAGAACTTTTTCAAGATATGAGGCATGGCTCGACCTTTTAATGATGGCAAATCATAAAGATGCAAAGGTGAAGCTAGGACTGGAAATAATTCATGTTCCTGAAGGAAGTTTAATCACCTCAGAATTGAAACTAATGGATCGGTGGAAGTGGGGGAAAGCCAAGACAAGAAACTTTCTGAAACTTCTCGAAAACGACGAGATGATTATTAAAAAATCAGACCGCAAGAAAACCACCATAACCATTTGTAATTACAGTGTTTATCAAGAAAAAGAAACCAAAGTTAGACCGCAAGCAGACCACGAGCAGACCGATCATAGACCGATTGCAGACACAAACAAGAATGTAAAGAACTTAAGAAATAAAGAAGAGGAAGAAGAGAGATCGCCAGTAGGAAATGATTCTCCTTTCCGACAAATCGAAGATAAATACTTGTCTCGAAAAGGTGGATTGATGATCACTCCTAATGATGCTCAAGCCATTGAGAGGATCATTCAGGAGAAGATACCCCTTGAAGACATAATGAAGTGGATCGACGAGATATTCGATCAATACCGACCAAGACATAGAGCGGACGGCATTAAATCGTTTTCTTACCTGGAGAAGGGCATTCTTGATCGATGGCATGCCAAAAACAATCAACCTAGCAACATATCTGAATTTAAACCTAAGAAACAACAAGACAACTTATCAGCATTAGCTCAATACGCCAAAGAAAAAGGCATTAAATTTGGAGGAGGATGAGCATGACTGAAGAACAAGCGATGAGCATCTTAACCAGGATAGCAGCTGCGTATCCGAGGTTCGAACTCTCTACAGATGAGATCGGAAAAGAAAGAATAAGACTTTGGCTTGAGCATCTAACTGCACTGCCATATGAACCTGTTTTAAAAAAGATCGATCAGCATATTGCTGAAAAACGTTTCCCTCCTGCTATTGCGGAGATACAAGTACATCAACCAGAGCAAAATGAATTCTTAGCGAAGCAGAAAGAGTGGGAAAAGAATGCAAAATTTGCGAAACGTAGAGGCTGAACAGTTTTTATTGGGCTGCATAATCCTTGAAGGCGATCTAATCAAGGAAACAGCCCTAGAGTCTAAGCATTTTGCTGAAAAGCGTCACAAGCAAATTTTTGAAGCGATGAGGGAAGTGGACAAGCTAGGTAAGCCTGTTGAAATGGCCAATATCGCTGCATCTATGAGGGACACATTAAATGAAGTTGGTGGATTTGAATACTTAACTAACCTAGCAAGTGCTGTTCCATCTACTCATTCATTTGAAACCTATGAAACATTAATTTACGAGGCTTTTAGACTTAGAGATGTGCAGAGTGCTGCTTTAGCATTTGCCAGTTCTCCTACTGATGAGGGCATCACTGAGCTTTATCAAAAAACAATTGAAGCTCAAGAGGTTGGTGTAAAAGAGACTCGCACGAAAATGGATGTATTAACCGAGATTTTCATGAGCATGGAAGAAGATCATGGTGATCTAACTGGAGTCAACACGGGTCTTGCGGATCTTAATGCCATGACAGGCGGTTGGCAAAAGAGTGATTTGATTATTGTGGCTGCTCGTCCATCGATGGGTAAAACAGCATTCGCTCTTAACCTTGGCTATAATAACGCGCTAAATGGCGGAGTAACGGACGTATTTTCGCTAGAAATGTCTGATACACAATTAACACACCGAATGTTAAGCAGCATAGGGAGTATTGAAGGCACGAAGTGGAGGAATCCAAAGAGATATTTCAGCGAGGATGATTATGATAGAGCCAACAAAGCTATGGGTGAATACGAAAAATTAGACATTTATATTCATGATCACCCCACTCAAACCGTCGCAGACATTCGCTCTAAAATCCGTAAGACAAAGAAAGATCATCCTGATCAAGATCATTTAGTCATCATTGATTATCTTCAGCTTATCACTCCGATTGGTAAAGCTGAGAGCAAAAACCATGAGGTTGGTGAGATCACGAGAGAACTTAAAAATATGGCTAGAAGTTTCAACGTTCCGATCATCTTGTTATCCCAGCTTTCTCGCGGCGTAGAAAATCGAAATGATAAACGACCTATGATGTCTGATCTGCGAGATTCAGGGAGTATCGAGCAGGATGCCGATATCGTGACCTTTCTTTATCGTGATGATTACTACAACAAACAAAGCGAAGCTAAAAACATTGTTGAAATCATTTTTGCAAAACAACGGAATGGATCAACAGGAACAATAAACGCAGTATTCGTGAAAGAGTATGGAAAGTTTGTAAATCTATCGCGGCAAATGGAAGCCGCGATGTGAAATGAGGAATGAACATGTCAATCAATAGCAATCAGCGCAAACAGTTCCTTCTCAATGAACTGAAGCGCATCGGATATAAACCGGAGAATGAAAGTCTCGCTGATAAATCTCTCTATGACCTCGAAATGCTAGTCATTTCAGCCAAGGGTGAGCGAGGGAACAACATTGAGACTTACAATGCCAGGATGGAGATTGAGGAGGAAGCAGAGTGATTAAATTACAAATCAAAGACAGCACTTCTGGCAAAGAAGTGAATTTTGAAGCAGATAATTACAAAGCTGCAGATTGCAATCGTCTGATCATGCAACTGGCTGCATACATGCATGGAGGACCACTAAATATCAATACAAGTCAAAGTGCTGGACGAGTCGCTCCGCCCTCTGTGAAAAGGACGGAAGAACCAATTCATACCGATATCGTAACCAGTCAAATCAAACGGTTTCAAGAAAACCAAGATGTTTCTAAATCAAAGGATGAAAAGAAAGCTACTCCTGCTCCTTCAAAAGCAACAGAACCAAAGAGAACGAGACCAAGATCAACTGCTCTTTTGAATAATGAACGGACTTTGAATGCGAGCATCGGGGAACACGTAAGCTTGATGGATCAAGTCAAAAGCATAGCTCTAGTTCAAAAGGAAAATCCAGAACCTGACCGCATGAAATGGAAGACTAAATTTCAATGCCCTGAGTGTGGATTGAAAGAGGACAAGCAGGTTTATAAGGGCTTTAGATACACCGCATGTGACAACTGTGAAACAAAGGTGAAAATCATGCCTGCTGATATGAAAAACGGTTGGGATCATGAAGATGAAGAAGGGTACTTGTACCATGCGACTAGTCGTTATGTTTTAGGAGGGAAAGAACAATGAGATTTGTCGGGATTGATCCTTCAACGAAAACAGGGCTCGTGATTCAAGATGCAATAGGAAATGTAATTCTTACCAAAGAAATCACCTCGGTTGTAGAAGAAGATCCGCAACGCTTTATGGACTTGGCCAGCCAAATAATAAATTTAATAGAACCAACTGACTTTGTATGTATTGAAGGGTTTTCTTACGGTTCTAAAGGATCGTCAGTAGACACTCAATACGGCATTGGTTGGTTAATAAGAGCGAGGCTTATAAACAAAAAAATAGATTATGTTGACGTTCCTCCAACCACTTTGAAGAAGTTCGCAACAGGAAAAGGAAACGTTAAAAAAGATCAAATACCTGTACCTGTTTATAAACGTTGGGGATTTGAACATAAAAGTGACAACGTGATAGACGCATTCGTCTTGGCTCAAATAGCTCGTTCATTAAAAACAAAAGTAGATTTAACAAAGTATCAACAAGAGGCTTTGAAAAAAATTTCTTAATTACCAGGAGGAACAAATATGTCTTTTATAAATTTTGATGGTTTCGTTAAAAAAGTGAATCACAAGCCTAAAGGTGTCACTGAATTGGTGCTTGAAATCTCCACCAAGGAGCTAGGAAACAGTATTCAAAATCTAGCTGAAATGATCGACAACGATGTGCGTGTTGAAATTGAGAGCGATATTGTCCGCTATAACGTGCAGATCAACGCAAACACCGAACGACCAATTGTAAATTATCAAGTGGATAAGAGCGGCGTGGTTCACATAGCTGATCCTGAGCCGGAACAGTTAGAAGCTGAATTGGGCTTACCTGCAGAAAAACCAAAAATCGAAGAAAAACCGATGGAGATTAAGCGTGAAGTGGTGGATCAATTCATCGTTGAAGGTATGGCTCCACAACAGGAAGGTTTCCCTGAGAATATGGCAGAGATCGCGAAGCGACGTATTGAAGGTGAATCATATCGCAAGTTGGCCACAGAGCTTGAGATGTCATCCGGCACCGTTGTTGATCTGATCAATGACTACCGAGCAGCAGTTGCCCCGCTTGCTGAAAAATGGTGGGACTGGAAGCAGGATCAAGCCAACGAAGCTGAACCGTTGCAAAAGGAAAATGCTGAAGAAGAAGCAGCTGAAGGTGAAAAGGGTTCAGAGGATAGCGTTTCAGATGAATATGATCTTCCTAAAGATGATCAAAAAGATGAGGAAGACGGGGCTGCATAAGATGGCACGCAAACGATCAAAACGGTGGTTCTTGCTTTATCGCGAAGAGGATGGACAGCACGTCCACCTCTATGAACCACTTAAAAAATATGAACTAGTCAGTAGGATTAAGAAAGGATGGAGGCTTGTCAGATGATTAATAAAATCAAGTTTTTCTTCAAACATAAACACTTCTTCTGCTTCAAATGTAGAAACATAGTTTCAGTGCAACGAGGTTATTGGTTGGAATTTAGCACGCGGGTTTTCAATGGTCCTTACTGCTCGAAGTGCGGAAGGAGCTTCAGGAAATGAAACAGATTGTAGAAGGCGATTGGGTGGAAGCTTTGGGTGAAGTTGATCGCAGAATGTTTCATATATCTGGTTACGTCGTGAAAATCTCTGAAGGTGAGATTTTAGTTAAGACAACTAAAGGAAAATATACGGCTGTTCCTAAACATTGGGTTAAAAACTTAGGTGTGGCGGTCACTGAAGCTGGCTTAAAGGATCTGATTAATTTGTCTTTAGACATAAAGGACGAACACCTATTTAGAATGTGTATACGTGATTTGCAAGCTCTCCAGGGCAAATAAAAAGAACCAAAGCACAAGGCTCCGGCTCTAATGAATCTCGACAATTCATTATAACATGGGAGGCCTTGTGCGCATGAATAATCCTTACAAACATATAGACTCTAACATCTCAATTAATCAGCTTTTTGAAAAAGGAGAAGTTAAAGTCATCATCCTAGATGGCCATTCCAACGAAGCGTTTTTAGCTGAAGCACCTATTTACGGGAAAACGGAAATCACTACACGTGACGGCCAATTCACAAACTTAAATTATTCGAGTTCACACAAAATAAAATAGCAGGAGTTTCCTCCTGCAGGGAGGCAGTCAAAATGAAAGAAATCTGGTATTCAAAATCTCCGGATGCTGAATTTTGTATCGTCAATACAGCGAGCGGATACGTTGCCTATTGGCGATCTGAGATGCTAACAGATGATAAATGGAGTGAGCATGACACGTACCCTTCCTATCAAGCAGCACGCCGTAATATCGGTCGAGTCGGTTGCGCCGGAAGTATGAAAAAGGTTGAGCGGTTGCCATGGGAAATCGTGGCATGATCTTGAAGGGAATATGTCTCACTAATGAGTTTACACCGTTAGAAAAGGGCGTAGAATACTTTCTCTTTCCTCTCGGTTCCGCTCATTATTATGTATCAAAATTTGATAGTCCTGGCTCACACTATGGAGCATTTGAAGCCAGGCATTTTTTAATAAAGCAAAAAGAACAACACCAGGAACAGCTGACACTGTTCTGAGGGAGGGTCATATGGAATTTAAACCATCTGAAAACATGTCGTATGAAGGGCTTTGGATGGCGCTGGATGACATCAAACGACGAATAGGGGATGCGGTGCTGTCTGGTGATCGCATCAATAGTCCTTACATCAAAGGACAAAGAAAAAAAGCTGAAACAATTAAAGGTGAGCTGCTGCGCCGATTTAATGAACAGGCCAAGCGAGCAGAGTGAAAAAAGAGAGGGAGATCATTATGGAATTAAAGAATATTTTTGTTCTAAAAGTATTGGATAAATTCACTTGTGGAAAGTGGGATCACTATCCAACGGCGGAAGAAACGAAACAAGCTTTACTTAAACAATTCGGGTCCTACACACAGTTAGGAAGTGCCCCTATTACATTTGTAGTAATTAAGCAACAGACGTTTTATCAAGGCGATATACAAGATTTGCAGGAGGGCCTCTGATATGAAAACTGTGCCAGCGATTGTATTTAAAAATAAACATACTGAACGCTATCTAAGCTATGGACCTGATTTTATGGATTTAACCGATCCTAACGGAGATGTAAAAGAAATTACAGATGCGCTGTGTCTCATTAGAAAAGATCGTGAGAAACCAAGTGATCAAGATTTAACCGATTTTTACAACCTTGTGTCTCAACACAATGCTCCGCTTGATATTAACGATCTCAAAAACTGTTACGATCCGGCTCATGTTGATTATACAATCGAAGAATTTGAAAGGATCAAGGCAAGACATGAGGCGGAATATTGATGGTGAAAATATTAGAGAATCAAACGCTCTATCAATGTGAACTCTGTGGGAAACGCCTTCTTACCCCGCATGGAGCCAAGTTACATGAAACTAAGTATTGTTCAGTTGTTAGACAGAGAGAAAAGAGGAAACGTCAGGAATCCTGTGAACATAAGCAAATGGAAATGAGCTACTGTCCTATGGCAGGAGAGGAACACTTGTTGGAACCTGACTATTATTATTGTGTAGATTGTGGCATGACAGAAATGGATATTAGGCAGCAAAAAAAGGAGAGGGCACAATGACCAAAAATAAAGCATTTCAAATAACTCTATCATCCGGCGAAGTGATCATGCGAAACAGTGAAGGCATTTGTGCATCTAAGTGTCCTGGAATTGATTATGAAATGGTCGTTTCTCAGGATTATGTCATCGATTGTTTAGTGCAAAATATTCAGGAATATAAACAGCAGAAAGAAAGAACATTGCAGAGGCATTATGACATGTTTTTGTCATTATATCGAGAAGCAAAGCAGAATTATTCAAATGATTGGGAATTAAAACATGATTCCCCTGCCAACTATGCTGAACATGCAAAAACTGTTTATACCTTAGCTTTAGGGCTGGGATTTGAGTTGAAAAAAGAAGCGGAAGG
Source organism: Bacillus sp. FSL M8-0166 (assembly GCF_038008825.1). Taxonomy (NCBI): domain Bacteria; kingdom Bacillati; phylum Bacillota; class Bacilli; order Caryophanales; family Bacillaceae; genus Bacillus; species Bacillus sp. FSL M8-0166. The sequence continues at coordinate 36,528 of NZ_JBBOZZ010000003.1, read as the reverse complement.
GGAATGAAGATGAAATTTTTTAAAATGAGAAATCCATATTATGCACTCATTAAAGCGAACACAAAAGAAAGTGCAATTAAACTCTATTTAGACGATGTAGCAGCTGACGAAGGTGATCTATACATGAAAGAAGTGTCAGCTATCAATGCTGCTGTAACTTATGGAGTTTTGTTAGCAGAGACCGATGATGCCGAGATAACAAAGGTAGAAATGATTGAGAATTTAGAGGATGAAGAAGAACGTGTTTTATTAATGGACGGCAGCTTGCTGTGAGGAAGGGGAATGAATCATGGGATTAGATTTTACTCATTGCGAAGCACATTGGGCATACAGCGGTTTCGGTAATTTTAGAAGAAAGTTAGCTGCATGTATCGGAATGAATTTAGATGATATGCAGGGCTTTGGTGGGGATATACCATTTGAGAACTATGATGATGACATCATTCCATTGCTGGATCATTCAGACTGTGAAGATGACTTACCGCCTGACGTTTGTAAAACCGTTGCTGCTAGATTGCGTCAACTTGTCCGCAATTGGCCGGATGATGATCGAGATAAAATCAACGCTCTCTATCTTGCAGAGGGAATGGAACTAGCACATCAACAAAATGAACCATTGGAATTTAGATAAGAGGAGGACGATGACAAATGAAAAAACTACTAATCACACTAACTATTATTATTGCGGCGGTGCTTTATGCGCCGTCTGCTGTGGCAGTAACGAGCGGATATAAAACAATTGGAGGGCATACAGTCAGCGTATCAACGGATGCCAATTCATACACCCCACGTGCTAAAAGCATTGATGTCACAGCGCGTAAAACTGGTTCTGAAACGGTCTATTATCGTTTCACTTTGCAAAAACGAGTAGGTGGCAAATGGAAAGATCAGCGGTTTAGTCTAGTGGGATCATTCAAGACCGCCACACCTGCAAAGGAATTTTATACAGTCAATCACACTGCTGGCACGCATCGAATCAAGATGACAATCTATAAATATAAAAATTGGACAGGTGTCAAAGGCAATATCTACACGCCCGCTTTCGAGGTGAGAAAATGACAATCAAATTATCAAACCTACCTGACGAAACAAAAATAATCAACGAGAGCGGCTTTCTTCTCCAAACAGTCGCGGAAACAAAAGAAGACATTTTGGAGCGAGGGGAGCATCATCACGAAGATACATGGTTTCTCTTCTTGCATGAAGACGTTTTTGGAGACGAAGTGGAAATAGATATTCTTCCAGCCTGCTTTAAAGGATTTTTCAAATTTGATAGATCAGAACTTGTTGCTATCAAAGACAACATTCTACACACAAAAATGCACGGCCATAAGCTAACAGAAACAGAAAAATTGATTTTAGCAAAGGTTGAAGCTGCTATATCAGAATCGGAGGTAGCGGAATGACGAAAATGACTGCAAAGAAAATGGCCGATATGTTAGAAGACTATGAACAGAAAGCTTATGCAGAATATTTTGGAGTAGATTGGCTTTCCGATGTGGGAGAAAATCTTAAAAATTACATGATTAACTGTCATCTTGAAAAACGTGATCCAACCTTTGAAGAATTAATGCAATGGATCACTGATCTTCATATTAAGGCAATGGCTTGAAAACTAAATAAGTCCAAGACGGAGGTAACGCAAATGATGAATGTACGATTTGTTGATGACAATTTTAAAGAAATATCTACTCAACCGATTGATATTAAAAAGGTTGATAACTTGATTCGTTTAGTTGCAAAGTATGGGATTGCTGATTTAGATGGGGATAAATATAAATACGAATCAGCTATCTATCTGCCGTTGGAGAATGCGTTTGAGATCAGAGTCTTTCCAATAGAAGAATAAATCATATGACATAGATCGGTGCAAAATTGCCCTGGTCTATGTCTTTCATTGTTTATAGGAGGTTGAGGAAATGGGAGCTGAACAATTGTGTTTACTGCCAGGGATCGATGAGAAACAAGTCCGAAATGCTCTGATCAAGGAGCTGAAGGTTTATAGAGCCCTGAAGGTGAAGGAAGAAAACAGAAAGGAACAGGAGGCAAACGGTGCAACAGGTCTTTTTCCTACTCTCAGGAACCAGGAAGTTTTAAATGAACTGAAAGTCCGGCAGATAGAAAGAGCGTTAGAAAACAGCCTAGACGAAATAGAGCAAGACATCATCCGGATGAAATACCTGACACCGCGTGTGGTGAAGGATTTGGAGGTGTGTGAAGAACTGGGTCTGAAGAAAGACCGGTATTACAAATTGAAGAAGCAAGCGACGTTTAATCTTTCAACAGCACTCGGAATCATATGAGTGCTGTTTTTGTATCTTTATTCCTATTTAATGGTAAACTTCATATTGGTAAAATTGACCTTGTCAATGAATAGGAGGGAGTGACTTCTTCTGGGGAAGATACTTGATGCAAAAGCACTAACCAGTGCCATGGATACAAGAGCGAAACACTATCAGGAACTCCGCGAACAAATGATTGATTTAAAAAAGGCACTACAAGGCGTGGCAAACCTTGGTGATGATTTCACTGGTAAAGGTGCCGATAATATTAAAAGCTTTTATAAAGAGCTGGCTGGAAATGTGGACATGTTTATCAGCTTCATTGATAAGCAAATAGCTTTTCATGAAGGTGTATCTGGGACACTTGATGATACGAGCTTTGGCGGCGATACCTTTATAGAAGAGCACTTTTTAGACAATGCGGTACATATGGGCATCAAAAATGCCAAAAGCATTGTGAAGGATCAAAAAAATGCGCTTAAAACGATTTTTGAAGATATTGATGACCTCATTTCTCTGGAGGTATTTGATAGCCAAACCTTTGATGAAAAGATCGAAGATGCGGAAGACGAGCGAAAGAAAACGGTTAAAGATTTAATAGAACTTGATCAAAATTTAAAAGATGAATATGCTTTGTCAGAGACAGAGCAACAAGCTACAATGGCATTGTACGCAGAAATGATCAATGCCACGAATGACGGGAAATCCATTTCACCTATGAATTTTGATAAAAAAGCATTTCAAGATAGTGAAATCTATAAGGCAAAAAGTGATATTGAGAAGCAAACTGCAGAATATCTCAAAATCAAAAAAGAACAAGAAGAAGCCCGCGAGATCGCAAAGGAACAAGAAGCACTCGCCAACCGTCCTTGGTATGAAAAAGCCCTCGATTATGGGGGAAACATTGTAAATGAGTTAACAGGTGTGAATGATGCAAAACGAGCCGCAACAGGCATTGATCCAATCACAGGCGAGGAACTCACCGCAGGACAGCGAGTCGCCGCAGGCGGCATGGCAGCAGCCGGCTACATCCCTATCGTCGGTTGGGCAGGACGCATTTTCAAAGGCGGAAAGGCCGTCTATAAAACAACTCAAGCCACATCAGCCGCAGTCAGGGCAGTCGACATTTACAAGACATCACAAAAGTCTTTTGACGCTTTGAAAACATCCCAAAAAGGTTTATATGGACTGACCGCCACCAATGGCTTCAGCGAAGCGATTACAGGCCGAGACATGTTTGGAAACAAGGTCTCGAAAGAACAGCAGGAAGCAAGTATGAATGCAGCGCTTGCAATGCTTTTACCGTTTGGTATGAAAGGACCTGTAAAGAAAACTCCAGGAGTTATCCAGAAGTCAAATAAACAAATTAGTGAAAGCTATGATGAAATAAAGAGATTCAGGGAAAAAGCGGGATTAAAACCTTATGCTATTGATTCTGGTGATACGGTAGCAGCAGTTAAAGTTAACGACAGGACATTTTTTGGAGTGAATTCCACGATCACTAAAGAGTCGCAAAAAGCAACAAGAGAGCTAAGACAAAAGTGGTTAAAAGAAGTACAATGGGTTCCACCTAAAAAGAGTTCCCCTAAACATTTAGGCCATGCTCAGTCATTGACACATGCAGAATCTCATTCATTAATTAGAGCTTTTGAAAAGGAAGGTCAATTACCGCAAAAAGTAACTATGTTTGTAGATAGGAAGACTTGCAATATTTGTAGAGGAGAAATGCCAGCCTTGCTAAAAAGGTTGGGGGTTGATGAATTAGAAGTTTATAGTGGTGGATTAGAAAAACCTTTAGTTATCAAAGCAACTAAATAAGGAGGAAATTTCGTGATTGTATATAATGGACCAGTTGAAGAACCAATTGAAAACCCAGAAGAAGAATTTATTAAAAATATTTTCTTTGAAAAAGAAGCGGATTATTGGAAACAAGGAAGTGGAGATTCTTGTTTTGAGGTAGAAGGAGAAAATGAATGGCTTATTTTCTTTTATGATGAGCCATATGGATTCTTTATCATGAGACATCCTGATTATTTAGTCCCTTTGAAAAAGGATGTTGAAATAGAAACAATAGAGCATTTGGTTGGTGGAGAACCAATGAAAGTACCATCATGCAGTTATGTAAGTCGAGAAGAAGCATATAGAATTGTTCAACACTTTTTAAGTACAAAAACTATGCCTGATTTTGTTGAATGGGTTGATTTATATGACATCGATTTTGAACATGATTTTTAAAACTAGAGTGTCCATCTTTATGGGCACTTTTTTATTTGCATTGCCGAGAAAAAACCGAGAAAAAGCCGACAAAAAGGGGGATAAAAAGGGGACCTTTTTTCCTAAGTGGATCATCGTATGATAGAGACAAGCAAAACGAACGTGAATATTTTGTCCAGAAGGAAGAACCTGCGGACGCTGATCATTGAGCACTTTAAGTGCCTTGATTGGTGTCCGCTTTTTTTATTGGGAGACGCGTCTTTCCCTTATCAATGGCGTATCTGGATACGGAACAAAGGTGTTGAGGAATGTGGCCATACGAGAGGGACATTCTGAGCCTGGATAGCAGCTGGTCTGCGGCGGCCGTATCGAGGACAGTTTTTCATTTTACTTGATGATTGACTGTACTTGGCATCCTCTCGGAGTGTAGTCATCATTGCAAAATCTATTTAAGCGAATAGCGTAAGGTGGTGCTTATTCGGCAAGGAGCGAGTGAAATGAAGATCAGGGATTCTGTTTCTAAAGAGACATTAAAGCAATTTAAAAGCATTGCTCCTGGTTCTAATAGAAAGAAGGAGAACGATGCTGATCCCATTACGAAAAGGGATTGGGAAGAAATCATGGGAACGAGACGCGAAACGTACCAACGACAAGGCGGCCGTATCCGAAGAAAACGATAAATTTTGGGAACAGTCGTCTTTTGGGTGTATGGCTGCAGGTGCTTTGGTGAGGGATAGGAGCGCAAAAATATAAAAAGGGAGATGATGAGCATGGCATCAAAGTTTGGTGTATCTGCTAATCCGAAAAAAGCGAATCATACTTTAGGAAAGGACAAGGTTGTGGTTGTTGCGATTCAGAATCACAATGATTACATTTGTGGGCCAAACCTTATTCCTCAAAGAAAGGTTGAAGGGAAATGGGTCACAATCAAAACGAATTCACCTAACCCGCTTAACCCAGCAGAGAAAAAGTATGATGAATTCGATATCAAGGAATCACTAGGTAACAAAAAAGGTACGTATCGATTCAAGGTGGATGTAGAGCGATATGACAAACATGGCAACCATGTTGAAACTGTCGGTACATTCTACACATCGGAATTTTACATCAAGTAAGCAGCTGATGCCGCCTTTAGGGCGGCATCATTTGTTTTTATAGGAGGAAACAGCGATGAATATCAAAACAATTCCCGTACATAAAATTAACCCATCAACATATAACCCCCGAATTGATCTACAACCAGGAGATCCCGAGTATGATTCACTAAAACAATCTATAGAAAAGTTTGGATACGTTGATCCGCTCATCTGGAATGAACGGACTGGCCATCTTGTAGGCGGTCATCAACGTTTCAAAGTATTAATGGAAGACAATCCAACAGAAATTAAAGTGTCTGTCGTGTCTCTTAATGATCAGGATGAGAAAGCATTGAATATTGCCCTTAATAAAATAGATGGCGATTGGGATGAAGAAAAACTATTAGTTTTATTAGAAGAACTCAAAACGATCGGAGAAGTAGATTTAACTCTTACTGGGTTTGATGATGTAGATTTAAAAAAAATGTTAGGTGATATAGATATTCCGAACTTTGAAGAAGGCACTGAAGATGATCAAGGTGATCTTGGTGTGCTAAGTACAAAAATAATTGTTTGTCCGCATTGTGGAGAGGAGTTTGAAAGAGAGTGAGTGATCTTAAAGTCGCTTGGGCTACTCATGAAGCAGCTAAATTCGCATGTGAACAATTTCATTATAGCAAATGTTTACCAGTAGGAAAGTTAGTCAAAGTCGGAGCTTGGGAAGATGGGAACTTCATAGGTGTTGTTATTTTTAGTAGAGGTGCAAACAGTAGAATTGGCTCTCCATATGGATTAACACAAAAGGAATGTTGTGAATTAACTCGTGTAGCATTGACTAAACATAAATCATTTGTTTCAGAAATTTTAGCAAAAGCAATTAAATTTTTGAGAAATCAATCACCTAATATTCAATTGATTATCAGTTATGCAGACGCAGAACAAAATCATCATGGTGGTATTTATCAAGCAACAAATTGGATTTATGAAGGGAAAACAGATGGAGAGCATTACTTCATTATTAACGGTAAGAAAACTCATCCAAAGTCCATTCATTCTAAATATGGTAAAGGTAGTCAAAGGCTGGAATGGTTAAAAGAAAATATTGATTCTAATGCTCAAAAACATATTACTATTGGCAAACATAAATATTTAATGCCATTGACGAAGAAAATGCGAAAAAAAATTATTCATCTTCATAAGCCATACCCGAAACAGTAAAAAAAGAGGGTGCTGACAACACCCTCCCTTCAAAGACAGAAAGAACCTCCCTGCCTAAGAGCGTGATCAAGACGCGGCCGCGTTTGTGGGAAAATATCACGCTCTCATCCACTATTGTAATGGAGGTAAGGGAGAATGACAACAGAAAATACAAACACACGTTCCCTTTCTGACGAAGAAAAGAAAGAAATGCTTATGATTCTTCAAGCTGAACAGGCTGAAGGTATTGATAAATCAAAAGAGAACTATCGCAAAATTGCACAGGCTTGTATCTCTCAATGGGTGAGGGATTTTAAAGAAGGCAACATCAAATTGTCTTCAGTAGAAGATCTGAAGAAGCTCATAGAACTCGACATCGATCTTCAGAAGCATGACGATATTTGAAAACAACTCAAACTTAATTCAACAGCTCGGAGGTGGGTGATATGTAATGGCTAGACCGCGAAATCCCAAAAGAGATCAGGCATTCCAATTGTGGAAAGAAAGCAACGGAACCTGTTTGCTGAAAGACATTGCTGAAGAATTAGAGTGTTCACAATCGCTTATCCGCAAATGGAAGAACCAAGACTCTTGGGATGAGAAATTGAATGGTAACGTTACTAAACCGAAAGAAAAAACCAATGGTAACGTTACTAAACGCCCTGGTGCTCCAAAAGGGAGTAAAAACGCTAAAGGCAATAAAGGTGGGAAGGCACCGCCAGGTAACCAAAACGCTAAAGGGAATACTGGTGGTGCTCCAAAAGGAAACAGAAATTCTGTGCGAACAGGTGAATTTGAATCGATCATGTTCGATTATATGGACGACACAGAAAAGGAGCTCTTTGAGCAGATTGAGACCGATCCGCTCTATCAAATTGAATTGACCATACGTGAGCTTAGTATTCGAGAGCGGCGTATGATGCATAGGATCATGAAGTATGAAAATGGTTTAACCGATAATCAACGACGGGTTCTTCAGCAACTTAGAAAAACAAAAGATGTCGCACCTTCGACAAGTGAGAATGGTGTTGTCAAATACGTTCCAATCATCAATGAACGTCTTGTAGTCACTGAAGTGGAAGAAACTCAATTACCTGTGATTGACCGCATCCTTGAAATAGAGGAAGCATTGACGCGAGTAACAGACAAGCGTCTTAAAGCCATTAGGCAGAAACACGACATAATGAAAACTATGTCAGAGCATGAATTGAGACTTCGTGGTCTCGATCTTGCAAACCGAACACGAGAAGCAGAGCTGGAGCGGATCACCGCTCGACCTGTTGATGACTCTGTACAGATCACAATTAAGAGAGCAAAGAAAAAAGGTGATGGCTGATGCATCTGATGGAAAAAGAGGTCAATCCACACTTTGAGGACTTTCTTTTTGACTGGAACCAGAAGTTTCAGTTCCTAGTGGGAGGTTACGGATCATCTAAGAGTTATCACATCGCATTGAAACTCATCCTAAAGCTGCTTGATGAAAAGCGAACTGCTCTTGTGATTCGTGAAGTCTATGACACGCACAGAGATTCCACATTTTCTTTATTTGAAGAGATCGTTAATGATCTTGGACTCGATCATGTGATCCAGTGTAGAACATCACCGCTCATGCTTAAATTCCATAATGGGAGCCGGATCATCTTCAAAGGGTTGGACAAGCCAGCAAAATTGAAGTCGATCAACAACATCTCGATCATATGGATTGAGGAATGTTCCGAGGTTAAGTACGAGGGATTTAAGGAGCTGCTTGGTCGTTTGCGTCATCCAACATTACAGCTGCACATGATCTTATCAACGAACCCTGTCGGCCAGGATAATTGGACGTACAGACATTTCTTTAAGGATGATCAGAACAACCGATTTATCCTGGATGACGAGACTTTATACAAAGAACGCACCATCGCTATCAATGATACGTACTATCATCATTCTACAGCTGAAGACAACTTGTTCCTTCCGGTCAGTTACATTAAGCAGCTGGACGAACTAAAAGAATATGATCCCGACCTTTATCGAATTGCGAGGAAAGGTCATTTTGGCATAAACGGAATTCGTGTGCTGCCACAATTCGAGGTGCAGCCGCATGAAGATGTGATGCTGGCCATCTCAAATATTAATCGTCCTTTGCTTAGAGCAGGCATGGACTTTGGTTTTGTTGATTCATATAACGCAGTTGTTAGGTTGGCTGTGGATCACGAGAAGAAATATCTATATATCTATTGGGAGTATTACGATCGCGGCAAGACTGATGACGTAACTGTCGAGGACTTGAAAGAGTTCGTTGAAACAAAAGAGTTGATCAAGGCTGATAATGAGCAGAAGACAATCGCATATTTCCGCAAGATGGGATACAACATGGTGGCTGCTCATAAGTTCCAGGGATCACGCTTGCAGTACACCAAGAAGATCAAGCGGTTTAAGAAAATCATTTGTTCCGACTCATGCAAAAACACGATCTATGAGCTTCAGCCGCTCACGTACAAGACAGACAAGCACGGCAATATCATAGAGGACGAGTTTCAGATTGATCCTCATACTTTTTCAGCCATCTGGTATGCGTTAGATGATTATGAGGTCACCGATCTGAAAGAGCAGCCTAAAGAGCGGAAACGCCCTAATAGAGAAAGGAGGTCGATGAGAAGGCTATGACAAAACATGTGAAAGCTACTGTGTTTAAAGCAGACATCTCTCAAACTACGAAACAAATTCATGATGATAGTTTTAACTATGAGGCTGATGGATTGATCGAGCCTCCATATAATATCCAAGAGCTCAAACAAATAGCCGAGTATTCTACCATTCTTCAGCAATGCATCGATGCGTATAAAACGAATATTCTAGGATTCGGCTTGGGAGTTGAATACACTTTCGACTTTAACGCTGAGAATGCACCAGAGGGAAAGAAAGAGGCAGCTGAGAAAGAATGGACCCAACTTGAAGAGTTCGTCAGATATATGAACTATGATGAGTCAGCCGAAGTAGTTCTTGGTTATGTAATAGAAGACCGAGAGAAAACCGGTAATGGATTTGTCGAAGTGCTTCGAGAAGGTACAGGGAAGCCTGCAGGCATTGAATATCTGGATGCACAATACTTACGTGTTTGTAAGCTAAGCGATCCCGTTGACGTCGAATTCCGATACACAGAAAACGGCCATGTGAAGTCATTGCAACGGAAGAAACGATTCCGTAAATATGTGCAGCAGGTCAACACTAAAAAAGTATTCTTCAAAGAGTACGGCGATCCAAGAACAATGAATGCTGCTACGGGAGAATACAGCGAAGACACCCCTTCTGATCTTGTAGCAAGTGAAGTCATCCACTTCAAGATTGGCAGCGGTACATATGGTGTTCCTCGTTGGATTGGTAACATCGTCAATATGTATGGAGCGCGCAAAGCTGAAGAACTGAACTATCTGTATTTTAAACAAGGGCGGCATGTACCAGCTGCCATCACAGTGGAAAATGGGATGCTGTCTGAATCTTCGTATGAGCAGCTGCAAGAGTACATGAATGGCATCGAGGGTTCAGACAATGCACATAAATTCCTTTTGCTTGAAGTCGAAGGGATTCCTAAAAAGAAAAAGGACGAAGTAAGCAATGACGAAGACCCTGCACCTGTGAAAGTTGAAATAAAATCACTGGCCGAGATTCTTCAGGAGGATGCGCTGTTCCTTGAATACGACGAGAAGACGAGAAACAAGATACGTTCTTCTTTCCGTCTGCCGCCGATCTACACAGGCGAATCACAGGATTATAACAAGGCGACAGCTGACACCGCTCGTAAGACAACTGAGGAACAGGTATTTCAGCCAGAGCGAATGATCATCACTGGCAAGCTCAATACACTCTTTCTTCCTGATCTCGATCTCTGGCATGTGCGGCTCATTTTGAATGGTCCAGACTTTCGTGATCCGCTCGAAATTGCAAAGGTTCTTACACCGTTTATTCAAGCAGGAGCGGTTTCACCGAATGACCTGCGTGATCTGGCTGGCCGTATTCTTGGTAAGACACTTGAAGAATGGCCAGAGGAAGAATATCACCGACCAATTGAGGCGAAGCCAAAGGCATCAACTAGCTTGCTTGATACGGTTCTTCAAAAGTCTGCGGGCACTAACAATGAATTGGTATCTATCCTCAAAGACCTTAGGGATGAACTAGAGGAGATCCGCAAATGAGCAAGATCGATCAGCTGATAAAAAACATCAATACCTTTGTGAAAAAAGCTGAGGAAGATGAGGTCAAGGAACTTGAAGCAGCTGTAGCAGATTTCCCTGAACTGGAGGATATCCCTTCTTTGGTGGAAGAGTACGAGAAAACCGCCGCAAAACTTCTCAGATTGCAACGCAGGACGTTTTTAAATGCTTTGAATGGTTTTATATCCAAGGATGATTCGGAGACGTTAGAATCAATTCTAGCGTTCTTCCAAAATGACTTGTTTGCAGCTGATGAATTTGCGGAGTTGTTCGGAAAAGAAACGGCTGTCTTTCTAACACTTACGGTCACGCAGTTGGCCGAGAAGATCATGCATTCCATCGATGCAGATATTCCATTCAAGGTTCTTTCTGAGAAAACTGAACAATGGATTGAATCATGGTCTCAGGAGTTGGCGCAGCTGATGCAGCTGAATACTCATGAGGCTATTGAACAAACCTTGAAAGATGGTATAAGAGAAGGCCGCTCTATTCAAGAAATTGAACTAGAGCTAAAGGACCTTCCTGAATTCAGCCGGAAGCGCGCACGTGTCACAGCTGTAACCGAAGTGTTGACCGCTTCTTCTGTTGCTCAACATGAATCCTATGTCCAATCCCCGGCAGTAACGGGGAAGAAGTGGAAGCACAGCGGTGGGAAGAAGAATCAGTCAAGAGAAAGTCATGTGCAGTTGGATGGAACTATCATCCCTCTCGATGAAGAATTTGAGATACCAGGCAGCGGAGAGCGGTGCATGTTTCCAAGAGATACCACGCTTTCTCCTAAAGAGAGAGTAAATTGTCATTGTGCGGTTGGTCCTGTGGTTGATCCTGTTATTCTTGGTTTGTCAGCTGAAGAAAAAGAAGGTTTAAGACAACAAGTAACTGTAAATTGATTTGATTTTTCTAAGAATAATTAAATCATTCTCTCCTAAGAATATTACTATCTGAAAAAGGAGAGATATTATGTCACCAGAAGAAACTGAAGTTGATTGGAAAGATTGGATAGTCAACATCGCTATTAATTATGCAGTTCCATTAGCTGGAGAATATTTATCTGATCTAATAAGACAGCATTTTTCTCAAAATCAAAATAAAATGGAGCTTATGTTTAAAAATGCTGTTGATGAAGTATGTTCTAGAGTAGCAGAGCTTCTAGACGATGCATTTAAAAATCAATATTTGTCCGATTGTAGACATGTAAGTAATCAATTAAAAATATATCAAGAGACTCACGATAGAGATGTAATTACAAATGCACAAATTGAATCTTCAAGACTGGCTAGTCGTTTATACGATATGGGATATAAAGCTACAGGAGGTTTTTTTATTGCGGCAAACATGCATTTAGTTTCTTTAAGAGCTCTATCGGAGGTAGACTCCACATATAGAAACACATTGCAGGGGTTTACACAAGATTATATTGAAAAAGGCATGCATTTGAATTCTAAATTGAATGACATAGTAACATCAATTACTCCAGATGAATGTAAATGGGTTACAACTCCATACGACATGTTGGATGGCAGTGGTGCATATCATGATAAACTTCCTGAATTCAGAAAGAGGTATATGGAGATAACAGGTAAAAAAGATAACGAGATTCCTCAGTATGTTACTACGGGGTGGTATGTTCTTCTTTACCAAAAAAGACTTTATCCATACCAAGGTGCTGATTATTTACTGGAATTAGACAATGAACGTAGAGAAGTAGTTCTACAAGCTTGTACAAAAGCTAGGCAAAATCTCATTGAGGAAAAGGCTAATCCCATTAAGAATATTATAAATAGTACAGAGAATGTGTTAAACAATTGGAGAAATTGGAGAATTGAATAAGTGTTGCGAAAACACCTAATCTTATATTTGAAAGGAGGTGAATGAATTGCCACGCGAATTGATAAACGCAAAAATCACACACGTTTCATACGTAGACAAAGCTGCTAATCAAAAGCAGTTTTTTTTCGTTAAGTCAGAAAAAGAAAATGACTTTCAAAAAGAGATCAAGGTCATTGCGAAGGCTGATGATGCACAGCGTCTTGTGTACGGTATTGTATACGAACCCAACGTAGCTGATGCACATGGGGATTATATGACACCAGAAGAAATCGAGAAAGCCGCTCACGGGTTCCTGAAAGATGCACGTGAGATCGATAAGCAGCATGATTTCCAAGGCGGTGTCGGTGAAGTCGTTGAATCGTACATTGCTCCGTCTGACTTTGAAATGGGCGATGAGATGATCAAGAAAGGATCGTGGGTCCTTGTGACGAAGGCTTCCGATGAAATTTGGGAACAGATTCAAAAGGGCGAGATCACCGGATATTCAATGGCCGGAACAGCAGACATAGGAAAACAAGAGCGTGAGCCAGCTTCTGAAGAGAAGGGGCTTTTTTCTTTGCTCAAAAACTTCTTTCTTAAAGGAGAAGTAAAGAACAGATATGACAAAGGCCGCATGCGTCGTGAGTTTTGGGCGGCACAAGAGGCGCTGAATTCCGTTTTGTATAAATGGGATTCTTACGACGATGAAGACTTGGAGACTGATCCTGAAAAGGTGAGGGCAGCACTGCAAGACTTTGTGGAAATCACACAAGAGATTTTGCTTACTGATGACTTGGCTGGGATCCAAAGTGATCCACCTGAAGAAGTCGCAAAAGCTGGCCGAAAGTTTTCAGCTGCTAACTTAACTGAATTGAAAAATGCAAGAGCCGCTATCGACAACTTGCTAAGTCAAGCGGAAGAGAAGGAGGAAGAAGAAGTGAACAAAGAAGATCTGCAAAAGATGCTAGATGAAACAATTGCACCGGTTGTAAAGCGCCTGGATGACCTTGAAAAGGGAGAGGGCGAAGGTCAGCTTGATCCGCAAGAAAACCAAACGGATGAAGCTGTCGCAAAAGAAATGGCCGCAGCTGTAGAAAAGGCATTGGCTCCAGTTGTTGAAAGAGTCGAAGCGCTTGAAAAAGCACGTCCGCAAGGTAATGGAGTAGGGGATGCACAACAACAAGACTTACAAAAATCTGAAACGGTATGGGGCGGCTTGCTTTAAGCCGAGAAAAAGGAGGAACTAGAGTGAGAAATCAGGAGGTAATTAACAAAGCGGAAGTGACGCTGGGTACTTTAAAGACAGGCGGTCTCATGAATCCGACCCAATCTAGCACATTTATTCGTATGGTGCAAAATGCACCAACACTGCTACAAGATGCACGTGTTATTCCAATGGATAGTGATGCACAAAAAATCGAAAAAATCGGTTTTGGTCAGCGGATTCTTCGTCCTGGTCAAGAAGGTGTAGGTTTAACTAATGAGCAAAAGACTGCGCCAACAACAAGCACTGTGGAGCTTAATGCAAAAGAAGTCATCGCTGAAGTAAATATCACATATGACACGCTTGAAAATAACATCGAGGGTGATAATTTACAAAATACTATCATGCAAATGCTTGCTGAGCGTGCAGCCGTTGATATTGAAGAATTGATTTTGAATGGTGATACGAAATCTAGTGATGCATATCTAGCGCAACTTGATGGTATTCGTAAGCAAGCAACATCTCATATCGTAGATGTAGCTGGTGAACCACTTACACGCCAAGTATTCAAGGAAGGTTACAAAGCTGTTCCGCCAAAATACTTGCGAGTTCCACAAGAATTCCGTTTCTACACTTCTCCAGGTCAAGAGGTCGAGTGGAAAGACAAAGTAGCGGATCGTCAGACAGGTCTCGGAGATGCAGCTGTTCAAGGCGGGCTTTCCTCTGCATTCGGTGTTCCAGTCAAAGGTATTGCAAACATGCAGCCTTATGGAATTGAAGAGGGCGGCACAGATGTTTCGGACATTTTATTGACTCATCCGAAAAACATTATCCTTGGCTTCTCTCGTAACATTCGCATTGAAGTTGATAAGGACATCCGTAGACGTAAATTCATCATTGTGTTGACTGCGAAGCTCGACAGCAAGTTTGAGGAAGAGGATGCTGTTGCTAAGATCATCAAGGTCAAGGAGTGATCAATATGTACACAGCTGAATTGATCAAGGGAAAGACATACTCTGTAATGGGTCATGTCTTTCTTTTAAATCAGGAAAAAGAAATTGAGAAAAAGGTCTTTCAATATCTCAATGGCAATGATTTTTTCTCTTGTAAGGAAGTGAAAGCTCCTGTTGATGATCCAAAAACGGATGATCAAACAAAAGAAAAGCCATCGGAAGAGGAAGAACCAAAAGAGGCCGAAGAAGAACCGCAACAAGAACAAAAAATCTACACTGAAACTGAATTGAAGGAAATGAAAAAAGATGGACAAGAAGCCGTTATTGTTGATCTTGGCGGCGATCCGTCTGAGTTCAAGAATGAAAGTGAAAGAATTGCCTTCATCCTCAAGCAACAAGAAAAAGCAGGAGAGTAAGGCTGATGCTGATCTCTCCTGAAGAAGTTAGGGCGTATAGCGTATTCGAGAGCGTGAAAAACCGCTCGGATGAACTATTGGAAAGTGACATCATTGAGGCTGAAGCTGAGGTATTTAAGATCGCAGGTCATGATTTCACAAGTGAAAAATATCAGCCGCTTCCTGAAAAGGCGAAGATCGCATTGATTAAAATGGCGCAGTTCTTCGCGCTGATCAACGGGGATGAATCAATCATCAAAGGGTACAAGTCAGAAAAGATTGGCGACTACTCTTATACACTGGCAGACGGGAACGCCGTTTCAAAACCAGATGTGTATAACCTGTTGATAGATTTCATTGAGCCAGGAGAACCGCCAGAAGATCCAGGTAACGTCAAATTAAGGTTGAGATCGCTATGAGCTATCAATCATTATTAACGGATCGATGCGATATATATCACTTGCAAACAGAGCAGCTGTCAAATAATCATTTTGGCGTGCCGGTTCAAGATGCACAGCCGATCTTTTCATATCCTGATGGGCCTGATCAAGTTGCGCAGCCATGTTATTTTACGGAGAAAAACCAATCCATCACACAGCAGGAGCCAAACGCAACCATTCATCAATCGTACCTTGTTCATTTTCCTATTACCGCTGATGTCCGAGTAAATGACAAAGTAGTATGGGAGGGCATTGCTCTGAAATTGCAAAAGCCCAGGAAGATTAAAAACCATCATATTGAGGTGGTAGCCACGAGGAGTGAAAGCCTATGAGGATAGATGGTCTTGATCAATTCATTGAGGACTTGAATGCGGCGGTGAATGGTGGATTGCAAGCAGAATATGAAGAGTGGCTTGAAGGAATGGGATATGAGTTTCTAGATATTGTTCAGGATGAAGTTATCCGAACAAAAACAGTAGATGCTCGTCGTTTGCTCAACTCATTTCAAAAGGGAGACCAAGAAAACGTCTTTTCGATGAGCAGTGGCAGCCTGACGTTGGATGTAGGGACCAACTTGGAATATGCATCTTACACAAACGATGGACACTTTACGATTGATCCTAGTAAAAATCAGGATAGTCGATGGGTTCCTGGCAGATGGGTTGGTGATCGTTTTGAATACGATCCAAACGCTGAAACAGGAATGCTCCTGAAATTTCAATGGGTTGAGGGTAGCGGCTATTGGGATAATGCAATATCCATCTTTGAACAGATGTTTGAACAATCATTGGACCGCAAGCTGCAGCAATGGATCGATGAACAATTTGGGCGGTGATTAGATGAATCAAGAAGTCGGCGCCATCATGAATTATTGTTATAGGAAGTTTCCTGTGAAGGTCTACGAAAAGAAAATTCCGGAACAGTTCCAGGTCCCATCGATGTACTTTCCGGCAGCTTGGGTCAATACAAGAAACGATACTGTTTCAACGTTTCTTAAAACCTACACGCTGCATATTAAAGTGTTTCACAAGGACTCTGAGCAGGCTCATGATGCAGCTGAATCGATTGTAGATGCCTTGTCAGCTGATCGGAATATCATTCAGATGGTTGCTGAAGACGGTGAACCGCTCGATCAATATATGCGAATCAAGAGAGCAGAAACTAGGAATGGTGATCAAGGCGTGGCAACGATCGTCCTCACATGGGATAGCGCCTATTGGTACAACCGAGACGCGCAGCCAAGTCTAGACGACATAAATTTTTCAGATGGGGTGATAAAAAGTGGCCAAGAATAAAAGCGAGCCGGTGAAAGAAGAGAAAGTGACACCAGTTGTTCCAAAGGAACCGGGGTTCTCATTTGAAGCCTTAAAGGAGCACAGCAAGGAATTGTTTGGCGTAAAGCCAGAAATTCTTGAAGGTGCTCTTTTTTATATCAAAGATCAACCAATTACAAAAACAGAAGCAAAGAAGCAGATTGATGCTTTTTTGTCTAAGGAGGTTTAAGCATGAATGGAGGTACTTTTACACCAGGTACAGAGAAAAAGCGTCCTGGTATCTACTTCAATTTCAAAACCACAGCACAGCAGCGAATTACTTTAGGCGATCGCGGCACCGTTGCGCTTCCAATCACGATGAGTTGGGGAGAGCCTAAGACGTTCATCTCTATCTCAGGCATCGAGGACTTAAATAAAAAAGTCGGGTTAAACATCGATGACAAATCACTGCTTCTTTTCCGAGAAGCGAAGAAAAAAGCACAGACGGTTCTTTTATATCGCTTGAATGAGGGTGAACCTGCAAAGGCTCAGATCAGCGAGAATTTCAACGTTCTTGCCAATTATGGCGGACAGAAAGGTAATGAGGTCACGATCCAAGTCACTGAAAACGTATTGGACAGCTCCAAGCGTGATGTGGTGACTTACGTTGGTACAGACATTGTTGATAAGCAGGTTGTCACTGATGTCAAAGAGCTGAAGCAAAACAAATATGTTTCATTCTCTGGTGAAGGTGAAGTGACAATCACTGCTGGTGTAACACTGAGCGGTGGGAAAAACGGTGTGCCAAGCGTGGCAGATTACACAGCATTCCTTGAAGCAGCTGAAACAGAATACTTTGACGTGATCGCGCTGCCTAATAACACTAGTGAGCAGTTAAAAGCGACATTTGTGGCCTTCGTCAAGCGTTTGCGTGATGATCAAGGTCGGAAGATACAAGGCGTATTGCCAAACTACGCAGCTGATCACGAAGGAATTATCAATGTCACAAGCGGTGTGCTGCTAGAAGACGGTACAGAGATCACGCCAGCCAAAGCAACTGCATGGGTGGCCGGTGCATCTGCAGGAGCCAACTTCAATCAGTCACTGACATTTGTTGAATATGAAGGTGCTGTGGATACATTAGAGCGTCTTGATAATGATCAAGTTGAATACCGCTTGTCACAAGGCGAATTCTTGTTCACGTTTGATGCGCGTGATCGGACAGTGAGCGTCGAGAAAGATATCAACTCTCTGACAAGCTACACAACCGAGAAGAACAAGACATTCGGGAAAAACAAAATTGTCCGAGTGCTCGATGCGATCAACAACGATCTCACTCGTGAATTGAAGAATCTGATTAAATTACGCAAAGCCAACGGAAATGACATTCCGGCATCTGATGATGGGCTGCAGCTGGTGAAAACACTCATCACGCAATATCTCACGCAGCTCCAAGATGGATCTGGAATCACTGGCTTTGACTCTGAAACAGATATTACGATCGCTTTAAATGAAGATCGTGACGGTTTCTTGATTGATCTAGCTGTTCAACCTGTTGATGCAGCTGAAAAATTCTATTTCAATGTAGAGGTGAAATAAGATGGCTTTTAAAGCTCAAAATACCATTTCAGGTAAGGAAGGGCGTCTTTTCCTCGATGGTGAGGAATTGGCGTTTATTAAAACGTTTGAAGCGAACGTGGAGAAAAACAAATCAGAAGTTAACGTAATGGGCCGTCGTATGACCGGTCACAAGACAACCGGTGCGAATGGTACTGGCACAGCGACTTTCTATAAAGTCACATCACGTTTCGTACAGTTGATGTTAAATTACGTGAAGAAGGGACAAGATTCGTACTTTACCATTCAAGCTGTACTTGATGATAAGTCGTCTGGCCGCGGCACCGAGCGTGTCACATTGTTTGATGTGAACTTTGATTCAGCAAAGATCGCAGGGCTTGATGTGGATTCAGAAGCACTGGAAGAAGAGGTTCCTTTCACGTTTGAGGACTTTGATCTTCCTGAAAAGCTGAAGGATTCTTTTTAACTTCTAGTTTGATTTATAGAAGAATCGAATATATAATCAATATATAATTATTTGTTGCGGTTGGTTTATCTAAATTGCAACTTGCGTAGAATAAAAAGAAGCCAGGATGCGCTAACATCCCGGCGATGTACAATGAGGCCCTCAAGGGGCTGGCTTATCAATCTGATAGTATTAAGGATAGACTTTCCCTTTTACCTACCACAGCTCAAGGGGAGTCTATTTTTTGTTTATATACGTCAACAAAGCAAGGATAAACATCCCGAATAAAAGCATTAGGGAAATCGCTTGGAACGTTGACATGAGCATCACCCCCTTCCTATCGGGGATGAGCCAGACACCCTTGAGCAAGCCGTTCATATGTACGATTTATATTATACATGAAAAGATTGGAAAGCACATTCAAAAAATGGATGTGCTTTTTTGTATTCAAAAAAACAAATCAAAGGGAGTTTTTAAACATGAGCGAAAAACAAACAAACAACGTATATGATCTTTCATTCTTTATGCCAGGACAAACAGCTGAGACAGAAGAAATCAAATCAATCATTTCAAAACGCTTTGTTGATAAAAAGGGTGAAGTGATACCATTCGTCTTCAAAGCCATTACAACTGAACGTATTGATGAACTGGAGAAAGAAAACACGACTTACAAGAATGTCAAAGGTCGAGGACGTGTGAAAGACTTGGATTCTCAACGCTTCTATGCACGTATTGCGGTTGAATCAACTATTCATCCTGACTTTAAGTCAAAAGAATTGCGCGAAGCATACGGCACACAAGATCCGGTCGAAGTGGCAAAGCGTGTCCTATCTGTCGGCGGTGAATATGCGAACTGGTTAAACAAAGCCATTGAGGTCAACGGGTTTGAAGATGAAATTGAAGACCTTGAAACAGAAGCAAAAAACTAATAAAGGACGGGAATAAAGAGGCTGTGTATTTGTATTACTGCATGCATGAGCTTCATTATTCCCCGTCCCAGCTTTTAGAGGTTTATGAAGCGCCAAGGCAATTCAAAGCCTTTTTGTTTGGGTTAATAGCCCACAAACTCGAAGTATTAGAAAAAGAATCAAAGAAAGGGGGATAAGACATGGCTCATTTGACAGCTCGGTTTGATTTACAAGACCGGATCACGCGTAAATTGCGTTTGATTAGAGGAGATATGGAGAGGCTTGATAGATTGCGTCGCAGATCAGAGCGGCCAATCACTTTAAGGATCAGGGACAATGCCACGATTGCATTAAGACGTGTGCAGCGATTTGTATTGCGTGACCTTGCGCGAACATATCAGCTGACACTGGATGTAAATGATCTGGCCACAAAAGCATTGCGAAAGTTCAATGGCTTCTTACAACGCAAGATGCCACGTACTCATAGCGTGCTGATGCGCATTAAGGATCAGGCAACACCAGGGCTTGTCAGGCTGCGTCGTTATATCAACCGTAACTTTGGCAAAGTAGAACGGTTTGCCATAACGGTCTATGATCGGGCAACAGCGGGAATCAAACGTATTGCATCCTATGCAGCACGTCAACTTGGTCGAGGCTACAGCTATACAATTAGAGCCGTTGATATGGTCCGGCGCACGGTAAGCCGTATAGCGTCGTATACTCGGAATACCCTCGGTACTGAATACAGGGTGGCGATTAATGCGATTGATCTTTTCACCGCTCCAGTTCGTGGGGCTGTCTCATTTGCAAATACCCATTTGGGACGGACTTACACAACCACAATTAAGGTCCTTGATCTTATCACAAAGCCATTACGGGGGATTGTGTCAGCTGTGACTAGCACACTTGGTTTGCTTGGAGTCGGTGCCGGTGCAACAGGTGGTATTGTTGTGCCGCTGAAAATGGTAGCGGATCGACAGAACATGACCACAGCTTTTGAAACACTTCTCGGCAGCAGAGGGAAAGCAGATGCACGTTTGGATGAACTGACGGCCTTCGCAGGACAAACGCCATTTACTCGTGATGAGATTTTCGAGTCAAGTCGTGTTCTCCAAGTATTCACAGGGAACGCTCTATCGACTACAGAAGGAATGAAACTAGTCGGGGACGTTGCTGCAGGTGTTCAACGGCCATTTTCCGAAGTTGCGCTATGGATGGGGCGTTTATATGACGGCATTAAATCGGGGCGTCCTATCGGTGACGCAACGGCAGCTCTGCAAGAAATGGGGGCGATCTCTGGTGATGCCAGAGGTAAGCTCGAAAAACTTGCAAAGAGCGGCAAGGACATAAATAAAACTTGGCCGGAAGTCACGAAGGAATTCGGCAAATACAATGACATGATGATCAAAATGTCGGACAACTTGGCCAACTTATTTCTGGGTGTCAAATCATTCATCAACAACAGCATTCTTATGCCTTGGGGTAAAGGACTTGCAGCCGCATTTCAGCCTGCTCTTGAAGCGTTCAGAACGTGGCGTGGAGAATATTCCTTTGTATTGACTGACCTTTCTAACAAAGCTGAAAAGGCTGGTAAAGCCTTTGCGAAGAGCTTTTTAAATCCGACCAAAAGCGTGTTCGGATTTATTGGAGATCAGTTTAAGATTTTGTTTCCTGGAGAAAAACTCTCCAAGAAGCAAATGAAAGAACTGAAGGTCAAATTTAAAGACAATCCTAAGTTGAAGAAGCACTTTGAACAGCTTGAGAAATATCGAGATATGAGCTTTGAGACAAGATGGAAGCTCGTCCTTGATAACACGAAGGATGTTTTCGGAGCGTGGTGGGATAAGACTGGGAAACCAGGTCTTTTCAAAATGGCCGAGAATGTCGGGAAGACTTATGGCGGTATCATCAACGGCGTGATCAACGGTCTACTTGGTATTGATGACAAATCATCCGAGGACAGTTTCACTGATGCAGGAGCCAAAGCAGGGCGTATTTTCATAGAATCATTTTTAGAAGCCCTTGATCCTGCACAATTAGGCATTCGTATCACTAAGAAGATCGGTGAGATCAACTTAAATGCCCTTACTGGCGAAGGTTCAATTGCTGGTGCTTTGATTGCTAATGCGTTTGCGCTCGCATTCCTCGGAAAAGTTGCCACTTTATTAAAGCCACTTAAATCCATTCTTTCAGGAGCTTTTGCTGTCTACAAATGGGGCAAAGGTTTAAGAGGAGGAATGGGAGCAGGAACAAGCGGTGGTGTAATTGGCGGAGCTGGTGGAGCAAGGCCGCCAAGGAACCCAAGGCCACCTGAATATCATCAACCTTGGATTAATAGAGGTGAGCCTGTACGACCACCGACAATGCCAAATCAAGGACGTGGAGGCGGTGGATTTTTAGGCAGTATC
The DNA here is from genome assembly GCF_038008825.1 of Bacillus sp. FSL M8-0166. Lineage (NCBI taxonomy): Bacteria > Bacillati > Bacillota > Bacilli > Caryophanales > Bacillaceae > Bacillus > Bacillus sp. FSL M8-0166. Next base: position 14,173 of record NZ_JBBOZZ010000003.1, on the reverse strand, counting down.
GGGAAAGGTGCAAAGAGTATCGGAAAACGTATTCCTATTCTCGGTACACTGATTGCTGCAACAGAGTTAATCGGTATGAATAATGACAACAAAGGTGAAAAGATCGGTGGGTTTGCTGGAAATCTAGGTGGCGGTATCGGTGGTGCCGCGATAGGAACAATGATCGCTCCTGGTATCGGAACAGCGATCGGTGGAGTATTAGGCAGCATCTTTGGCGGCGATCTCGGTAACTGGATCGGTAAGATGTTTGATGACGGGACCATCAAGAAGAAATGGGATGAGCTTGTCAAAGGTGCAGAAAATGCAGTCCAATGGATTAAAGAAACATGGAGCACTGTTTCCGGTTGGTTCAATGATAATGTTCTAACACCTATTACAACGTTCTTCGAAGATACGTGGACATGGATCACAGAGAAATGGGGTCAGCTTTCTTCATGGTTTATGAATAACGTCTGGCTCCCTATTTATAACTTTGCAGTACCAATCATCAACTTTGTAGTTGGTGTTTTTGTCGTGGGATGGGAATTGATTAGTACCGTCTGGGGAGCTGCATCAACTTGGTTTATGGACAACGTATGGACTCCGTACGGACAAATCGCAGTAGCTGCTATCACTCTTGTATGGAACAAGATCACCGAATTATGGAACTGGATACAAATCACCTGGTCCGTTTTCTCAGCATGGTTCATGACTTACGTCTGGGAACCATTTGGATCAGTGGCGATTGAAGCCATTGTATGGGTGTGGAATAAACTAACCGAGTTCTGGAATTGGGTTCAATTCGTATGGGGCACGTTTGCGGTATGGTTTGATACTTTCGTTTGGCAACCGTTTAAAACATACGCTTTGCCAGCAATCATGTTTATCTGGAACTTGTTTAACACTACATGGAACCGGATTAAAACATCATGGGTGGTGCTTGCAGCTTGGTTTGATGAGTATGTGTGGCAACCATATAAAAAGTATGCAGAGCCAGCGATTACCTTCGTGTGGGAGAAATTTCAGGATGCATGGAGAATCATCAAAGGTATATGGAAAGTAGTGAGTGGATGGTTTGATGAAAAAGTATTTCAACCATTGAAGAGACATGCTGAAAAATTAACAGAAATATGGAATGGGTTTTTCGGTTTAGTTGGTAAAGTAGTTGGTAAAGCAAAAGAGATTACTGGAAAAGGATTTAGTTTCTTTGAAAGAAAAGGCGAAGAAAAAACAGGTATGAAAAAAGTCCCTACTAAGGGGAAAAAGCCAGATCAGAAAGCCACAGGCGGCTATATCACCCAGCCAACCTTATCATGGGTCGGTGAAGCTGGTAACGAATTTGTCATTCCAACTCAAAATAACCGAGGGCGCGGAAAGATGCTGCTTGCACAGGCTGCTTCTCATCTTGGAATGTCTGTTATGCCAAGCGGTGCTTCACCAACATCTCCAGCAAGCTCATCTTCTCCAATGAGACCGGCAGCCGCTTCATCAGTTTCCACTTCTGCAGGTGGATCGGTATCAATTGGAGACGCGGGCAACGCATCAAAATACGGGGAACAGTTCACGTCTGAATTCGAGAAGGGACTAAATAATAAAGTCATCTCAATGGAGCAATGGAAACAAGCTAATATCAAGCAGCCATTTACTCAAATTCAGGCAGCGACTCCGCTGTATGGTGCACAAACTGTCACCGGCTTTGCGGCAGGTCAAAACATGACACCAACTGGCACAGGTCAATTCTTAGATCAAAATGTTAGACAACCTTTCTTATCCGCTCGCCAAGAGTCTCCTACATGGGGAGCTGGACTGATTGACGCATTTAACAGCGGTATGAGGTCAAAAGGAAGTGAAGTGACACAAGCAGCCAAGGACATGGCCAAGAAAGTGGAACAAGCCTTCCGCGAAGAATTAGACATTCATTCTCCTTCACGTGTCATGATGAGTCTTGGAAAGTTTGCATCGATCGGTGTCGTCAAAGGTCTTGATTCGGTTGACGTGAAGAAATTCGCTGAGAATCAAGCGGGTTCCTTAATCGCTGCGTTTAGCGGAATGGGTGCATCTAACCTGAGTGTTCAACAATGGCTCATGGCTGCTCTAATGGCAACCGGCACATCAATGAGCTGGCTACCTGGTTTGATGACGATCGCGCAGAATGAGTCACGTGGAAACCCGAAAGCAATCAACCTATGGGATTCAAACGCCAAGAGAGGAACGCCGTCTAAAGGATTAATGCAGACCATTGATCCGACCTTTAATTCTAACAAGGCAAGCGGCATGAATAACATCTGGAACCCGATCCATAATGCTGCAGCTGCTATCAATTACATCAAAGGCAGATATGGAAGTGTCTATAATACGCCTGGATTGAGAAGCATCAGAAATGGTGGACCATATAAGGGGTATGCAAACGGTGGTCTAATCACGCAAGAACAAATCGCTAGAGTCGGTGAAGGAAACAAGCGTGAATGGATTATTCCTGAAGAGCGTGGCATACGTGGTCGCTACTTGTTGGCTCAAGCTGCACAGGCTTTAGGAATGGACGTATACGATCCGGCCACTGCTGCATCATCTGAGCTTTCACAAGGGCAGGTGCAAACAGTAACAGCTGGCACAGCAAATGCACCGTCTGCTTCAGGTAGATCAAAACAGATCATCATTAATTTTAATGGTGAGCAGCATTATCATAATGGCCAAGACGCAGAAAACCTTGCAGAGAAGATCAAGCAGATGCTCATTGATGAGTTAGAGAATGAAATCAACACAGGAACGAAGGGAGTCGTGATCGATGGCTAAATCAAAATATCAATTGTGGATTTCGCAAGGGAAGGACAAATTACGATTCCCTGTTCTTCCTGAGAAATTGGAACTCAATAACAACGTACAAAATGAAACGGTAAAGGTCGCCTCTTTTGGCGAGCTCACATTCTTGGATGTACCAGGGGCTCGCCAAATTTCATTTACAGCCTTTTTTCCGAAGAAGTATACACCGATCGCTGAATATAAAAGCATTCCATCACCAGAGAATGCAATTGCCAAAATAGAGCGGTTCATGAAGTCAAAAAAGCCTGTACGCTTTATCGTTACTGGAACCAAAATCAATATGCAATGCAGCATAGAAAGCTTCAATCACAATGAAGGTACGTATGACGTCGGCGATCGTGAATTCACGCTGCAGTTAAAAGAATACAAAACCGCATCACCTAGAAAAATCAAACGGAAAGCCAAAAAGAGCAACAAAAAACGCAGCTCAAAAGGCGCACCAAAAGTGTACACCGTTAAAAAGGGTGATACCTTGTGGGATATTTCTGGCCGTTTCTATGGTGATAGCACAAAATGGCGGCGCATTTGGAATGCGAATAAAGCCGCGATGATCAAAAGAAGTAGACGCAATATTAGACAACCAGGGCATTGGATTTTTCCTGGTCAAAAATTAAAAATACCACAATAGGGGTGATCCGATTGATAGAACTCTTTGCAGTGCGGAGCGGGACCATGTATGAGCTTGTGACAGAGAGCGTCACGCTTCGTGGTCAAAGGTATCAAGCTCCCCGATCTATACAAGCAAATATCGTGACTAAACAGGGTTCACAAAAATATTACAGCATCAAAGAGGGTGACACGGTTCTTTTCAAGTGGAAAGGAAAAGAACTCTTTCGAGGTACAGTCTTTGCAAGAACGCCGAAGGACGAAAAGCTCACTTTTACTGCTTACGACATGCTTCAGTATTTGGTGAAGAACCAGGATGTCTATGTCTTTGCAAATAAGAGAGCTGATCAGATAATGAAACGGCTTGGTCAAGATTTTCAGATCCCGATGACGTCAATCGCTAACACTGGCCATGTCATTAAATCACTTGTATTCAAAAACGATACAAGCCTTTATGACATCATTTTGCAGGCTTTAAGAGAAACAAAAAAGCAAACAGGACGTAACTATCAAATCTATTCTGCTAAAGGCAAGATGGGGCTGAGAGCATGGCCTGATCCGTCCGAAGTATGGGTCATTGAATCAGGCGTGAATCTCATTGATTATCAGTACAGCACCTCGATTGAGGAAACGGCCACACGTGTGAAGATGAGAGCAACACACGTGGATAAAATTAAGGTGCTGAAGAAGGAAAAAAAGAAATCTAAGACTACTGACAAAGATAAGAAAACGACCAAACCAACAAAGCCAAAAAAACCAAAGATGGTCACGCAAAAGAAAGAGATTGAGATGCTGGCTGTGGCGAATGATAGTGCTGCTAGAAGCAAATACGGCATCCTGCAGCACGTCGAAAGAGTGTCAGGGGAGATCAACCAAGCACAGCTGCAAAAGAGAGCAGATGTCCGTCTGGCTCAAAGGAAAGGCGTAAAAAAAGAGCTGAAAAGCATTCAAGCTCTAGGTATTCCTGGATTACAAAGCGGCATGCCAATACGCATCATCATTCCTGATATCGGTATCAAAAAAACGTACTGGATCGATCAAGATAGTCACGAATTCAAAGGAACCAAACACACCATGACGATTGATGTCGTTGAAAAGAATACGATCCCAACGGGGAACCAGACATGAAACTAAGCGAGGCAATTAAGCGATTGGCTGTCGATGCTGTGGATGCACAATCGCCAACTGACTTGATACTTGGTGATGTGGTGTCTGTTTCCCCTCTTAGTGTTCGACTCAATGAGAATGATAAACTCATCATTCCTGAAGAACTTCTTATCTGGCCAGCCCGCTTAGACGAGGGAGAAGATGATGAGCTAGAAGAAGGCGATAGTGTCATGGTCCTTGCGATGACAGGCGGACAAACGTTTTACATCTTAGATAAAGTAGTAGGAGGTGGTTCATAATGGCTCTTTCACCTGAAGAAGAGATTGAGGATTTGGATGAGGACGAAGAGGATATTGTTGAACCTTCGACCACCTACCGTATCGACTTCGAGTCAGGACGTCTAACCAATGAAAAGATCAATGGTCTTGATGCCATTCGCCAATTCGTCTATATGGCCTTAAGAACGGAACGATATTCACATGCTGTTTATAGCCATGATGTAGGATGTGAGGTTCAAGAAGCTGTGTCTGATGAAGAATCAACGGATGAATACAAGGAGATGGAGATTCCGCGGCTCATTGAAGAAGCTCTTTTAGTAGATGAAAGAATTGAAAGTGTGCAAGATTTTCAAATCATTAAAGAGGGGGCAGCCTTTAAGGTGATATTTGAAGTGGTGACAGATGAAGGAACCTTGGAGATCGAGGAGGTGATTGGCGAAGATGTTTGAAGAACAGTCTTATGAAGCCATCATGGAACGCATGTTGGAAAGAATACCTGATGACATAGATAAAAGAGAAAACAGCGTGATATGGAATGCGTTGGCTCCTGCAGCTGCCGAACTTGCTCAATCTTATATATGGCTAGACCAGGTATTCGATCTTGTCTTTGCAGATACAGCTCAGGGGGAATTTTTAGATAGACGAGCTGCTGAAGTGGGGATCACACGTAAAGCGGCCACAAGTGCTGTATGGTCCGTTGATGTGACACCTAAAACTATCAGAATACCAACTGGATCAAGGTTCTATATCGACAATTTGTACTTTCAATATCAATCTGACGGCACGCTGAAGTGTGAAACGACGGGTGCTGTAGGCAACGGGAATTTTGCAGAACTGCCGCTCCTATCGCTCGATAACATACCGGGTTTAGAATCAGTCATTTTCGAGGAGCTGAAAATACCTGGTCAAGAAGAAGAAGACGATGAAGCTCTATATGAAAGGTACTTGATGAGGGCAAGGCGAGAAGCTGTCAGTGCCAATAAAGCACATTATAAAAAGTGGGCTGAAGAAGTTGAAGGAGTGGGCAGGGCAAAGGTTTTTCCTCTTTGGAATGGTGAAGGCACAGTAAAAGTTGTCATCACTGACGGGAATTTTGATGTGGCGACGGACCTGCTTGTCAATAAGGTACAGGAGTACATTGATCCGGTTCCTGGCGAAGGAGAAGGCCAAGCACCGATTGGAGCCACCGCAACCATCGAGAGTGCTAAGTGGAAAGATGTTGAGGTGTCCCTATCAGTGGAGCTTAAAATGGACTATTCACTTGAAGATGCTCAACAAGAAATAGAGGAGAAGATCAAGGCTCTCCTAAAATCACTTGCTTTCGAGGAGAATGTGATCAGAATGTCAGCGATCAACGACATTTTGTATCATGCGGATAGTGTGTCTGATTATGCGGATGTCTTGATCAACGGTGAAGCCAAAAACTTGCCCCTCCAAGACATTGAAATCCCGCGTCTAGGGCAGGTGATCGTCAATGAGCAAGTATGATGATATGAAAGCCTATCTACCCTCCTATCTAACGGAGATCACAGATTTTGATGAGCTCATGAAATCCGAAACTCCTGAAATGGAAATGCTAGACGATTCTATTTTTGATATGACTGATCAGCTTTTTCCGATCACTGCCACATGGGGTCTGAATCGATGGGAAAGAATGCTGAAGGTGCAGCGTGAATCAGGTGATTCGATTGAATTGAGGAGGGCACGTATTTTGAATCTGATGTCCAACATTCCACCGATCACGTATGCATCACTAGAAAGAGCGGTGAATCGGTTCTTGAAGAACCCTAGCGCAGTGGTTCGTTTAACGACAGGCCGCTATCATTTCTCGTTACGGGTGAACCTAGATGATCTTCAAAACACAAGGTACATTGTAGAAACGCTTGAAAACTTAAAGCCTGCGCACTTGGCTTACAAATTCACAAGCATTCATCATACGGATGTTCATGAAATCAAAGACTATCACAACCGGCTCACACTGCGCAGCAGAGTGGGATTTTTTGATCACATCCCGATCCTGCTTAATGGGGAGTTTTTACTTAATGGCACTTTTTATCTAAGCGGATCGCGCAATTCAACATATATTCCAGTACATTTTAGACAATCTTTAAAGATGGCCATGAAGCTGAAAAAAGAAATGAAAGTTCTTGGACGTACAAAATATGTCATGGTAGGAGCCAAACACGAAACTAATCAACAAGCGTCTCTTAGACTTCGATCATGTTTAAAAAATGTACTGAAAGAAAAAAAGAAAATGACATTCCGTATGGTTGCTTATGTATCAAATGAGCAAAGCGGAAGTGTAACCATTAAGCAGAAATATTGGACGCTTGATGGATCGGTACCGCTAGACGGTTCAAAATATCTAGCTGCCACATCCAAAAAAATAGATTTATAAAGGAGGATCATAATGGCTGATCAATTAACCGTTACAACGCTTTATGCTCGCCAACAAATGGCAAAGGCTAGAGCGGAGGGAACTAAGCTCACGAAAGTGGTCAAGATGGCTTTTGGGAATGGCGGAACGAAGGACGGGAAACCAATCTCCTTGGATGGCACAGAACAAGAATTAAAGAGTGAACTTGTTCAAAAGGACATTGATTCCTATAAATTTATGGAACCAGCCAAAATTCGCTACACCTGCACCATTGCTGAAGGAGAGCTTGCTGGAGAAGTCATCAACGAATTGGCTCTTGTTGATGAAGATGGAAAGTTTACGGCCATCCGTACCATGACAGACAAGCAAAAAGATGGTGACATTGAATTCATCTTTGAGATTGATGATATTTACTAGGAAAGGAGTGCTCATCGATGGATATTAAATCTCCTAAAGTGTTTGAAACAAGCGACAAAGCTCATGCGGATCTGTTCAATGACATGGTGAAGGTATTACTTGAAAATGATGCCGGGCTGTTAGAACAATTCGTTGGCCATATTGAAGATACTAAGCCGCATGCATCTGAAGCAGAGAAGAAGAAATGGAATGAATCGCAGATATATAAGATCACAGCTGATGACGGCAAATACTTGATTTCTGTTCCAGCTGACAAAAATATTTATGATGCTATTAAAGACAAAGGGACCTGTACTTTCATTGCAGCCCCAGGTGTAGAGGATTCTCCAGCGCCTAGTAACGCCTATTTGAGAGGAATACAGACTGTTGGCCAAAACAACATCGGAACCGGTTTTGCGGTAGACACGTCAGGTAATGCCTATTACTTCTACTATAATTCTACCCATATATCTATCACTTGGACGCAGCTTCCGACAGCAGCTGAAAAAGATAAATGGAACAGTGGCCAACTCTATAAACTGACGCAAGATTCCGGGGATCGCAAGCCGCTTCCAACTGTTTTGAATGGAACCGATATCTTGTCTTTACCACCTGGTCGTTATTATGCAGCAGGTCAATACCTTACAAACAAACCGACGACAAACGATTCATCGTACTTCAATATTGATGTTGAAGGCGCAGAAACAAGAAAAGACATTCGTTTATGTAGAAGTTTTGACAATCTGTACTGGTTCGGAACCGTTCATACTGGCGGCGTCTTTAAAGGGTGGAAACAAGTTTTAACAGTGGAGGATATGGCAAACAGCACTTTTGTTGATACTTATGATCAAGATAATTCATCTATTTCAGCCGCAGAAAATGTTGCAACAAAGCTTGTTTTTGGCGCAACACGAGCGGATGAATTATCAGAGTATAACCGCTCTCGTGCTGAAATCACACTGAAAAACAGTGGGCTTTATTTGATCAGACTTTATGTCACTAGTAATAACATTACAGTCGGATCAGATAATATCTTGGCCTGTTATGTCAACGGATCAGAATACCAGAGGTTTGGAAACTGGAATCCAGCGACATCATCAAGTACGTGCGTGCTTTATTTATTACAAAAATTTAAAGCTGGAGATAAGGTAACTTTCTATATAACGCCAAGAGGGACCAACAAAACAGTATCAATAAACACAGCTTATGTAACGATGTCTCAATTGAGATAGGAGGGAAAAAATGAATAAGGCGCTAGCGATCAAATATTTATACCCAAATGCGGAACTAGGTGAGGATTATTCGGTTCGGGATGATGGAGAAGGACAATTTATAGACAAGTGGTTATTAACCGAACCTATACCTTCAGATGAAGAGTTGGATGCTGCATGGCAAGAGTATTTGAAATTAGACAATGAACAGCCTATGACTCAGGTTGAAAAACAATTGCTTCTTATTGGAGAACAGTTAGCGAAAGAAAAAATCGCTCGCCAACAGACAGAAAGAGTAAATGCAACGTTAGGGCAGCAGCTTGCAGAAATGCGAATAGAAATCCTTAAATTAAAGGGAGGGTTTACAGATGAATCTTAATTTCTGGGTGTTAGCGTTATTTTATAAATGGGCCACTACTGAAATGGTTAAACAAGCAATGTCGTTTAAGGATTGTTCAATTGAAGAACTAGAAGAGGGCGTTCAAGAGGAATATGTTACACATGATCAATACAAAGAAATAACCGGTGAAGTATATAAAACGCCAGAAGCCGAGTAGAAAGGCTTTTTATTTTGCCTTCTTTAAGGAGGTGGACAAAGTGAAGGAGTAGGTGAGTATGGTGGAAATGGATTTGACTCAATATTTAATGACACAAGGACCCTTTGCGGTTCTTTTTTGTTGGGTACTGTTTTACGTATTAAACACAACAAAGGAAAGAGAAAACAAGCTCAATGAGCAAATCGAGGCGCAAAATGATGTGTTAGCAAAGTTTAGTGAGAAGTACGACGTAGTGATCGACAAACTCGATAAAATTGAACGGAATTTAAAATAATAGGGGGAAACAATTATGAAAAACTTCGACAAAGGCACGGTGATCCGCACGGTGCTTCTATTTATGGCATTGATCAACCAAACGTTAATTCTATTTGGCAAGCCAATCTTGCCGATCAGCGAGGACCAAGTGACATCTTTGGCTGAAACGTTGTACCTTGCTTTCTCAATGATCTTCACAATCGTAACAACCCTGGTGGCATGGTTTAAAAACAACTATGTGACTGACAAAGGCAAGTTACAAAAAGAAGTCCTGAAACAAAAAGGATTAACGAAGTAAGGAGCTGCCATGAGGTGGCTCTTTTTATATTAAATTGATCAAAGGAGACGATGAACGTGGTAAAGATCATTCAAGATTATATTTCAAAGAGCAACGGGAACAGACCAGGCAACTATATGAAACCTTTATATATTACGGTTCATAACACTGCAAATACGTCCAAAGGCGCCAACGCAGCGAGTCACGCTGCATTTGTCAAAAGGTCTAGTACAGCGGTGAGCTGGCACTACACGGTGGATGAAAATTGTATCTATCAACATTTGCCTTTGAACGAAAACGGATGGCATGCGGGAGACGGTCGGGGAACCGGAAACATGAAGTCGATAGGCATTGAGATTTGCGAAAACGTAGACGGCAATTTTGAAAAAGCGGTCGAAAACGCTCAATGGCTAATTCGTCAGCTGATGCAGGATCAAGGTATTCCGTTGGCCAATGTTGTTCCCCATAAAAGATGGAGCGGTAAACAATGTCCACGAAAGCTGCTTAATCGCTGGGACAGCTTCAAGGCGGGTATTGCAACCGCTCATACAGGGGAAAAGGCAACAGCGAAGCCGGCGACACCTGTAAAAAACACACCATCCAAGCCAAAAGCGAGTAAGCCTAAAAAAACGTTTAACTTACCATCTGGCATCATTAAAATAACAAAGCCTTTGACAAAGGGCGCTGGAGTAAAAGCATTGCAGGAGGCTCTGGCTGCTGTGTATTACTACCCCGATAAAGGCGCAAAAAATAACGGTATTGACGGATACTATGGTCCAAAGACAGCGAATGCGGTCAAACGCTTCCAGCTCATGCATGGTCTTGTTGCTGACGGCATCTATGGTCCAAAGACTAAAGCAGCTCTTCAAAAAGCATTAAAAAAATGAATGAAGTAAATCCCCTGTCCTTTGTAGGATGGGGGATTTTTTTGTTTGTTGATTAGTAAGGTCAAACAAGTAAACTTTCTAACAAATCTAAAGCATTTGCACCAATAAAAAACATACATATTCCTATATATATTCATGATCTTTATTGTTAAAATAAGGGTTAATACGTATTGAGAAAGGGGAAAAAAAATGATCTTTATAATACGTTTAATCAGCCTAATGATAATAACGGTTTTCGCTATCTACTTAATAAATTTGTACATACCACAATTATTGATAGCAGTATATATTCTATCAATAGGAGCTTTAATATTCTTATTGTTTTATACGTTTTATAATTTTGTAAAAAAAGGGAGGGAAAGATAATATCTTGTAGAAGTCTGTAGAAAGCGAGGTAATAAATAGGAGGATTACAAAATTGAAAAGATTAACTACTTTAGTCCTGTGTTTGCCGTTAGTGTTTAGTCTATTTGGATTTAACCCAAAAGCTGAGGCATCTGAAACATCTGAAAAAGATGAAATTAGGCAGTACCTAGAAACCAATGTAGCATTATTACGACACACCTTTGACAATCTCCCAAAACAATCTACTAAAGATCAAATTGATAGAGCCATCGAAGAACACTACAAAAAATACCCAACACCTCAGAGAATAAAAAACACCTCATTAAATGAACTTGATGTCTTTCCTGAACTAGAAGAAAAGTATAAAAAATTAAAAGATCAGGATATTAAACTACAATATTCCACTGACGAAGAACTAAATAAAATGGATATTCTTGAAAAAGTCTATACTTTTAAGAAAGATAACTCTACTGTAAGAGTGTTTCTCGGAGATATAGGTGACATAGAAGTGATGGAACACACTTCTACTCCGGACAACTCAACTTCAAAAGATGCAAGTACCCAAGCTGTTACGAACATGGAAAAAAACACAGCTACAGCTTATGCTGTACTCGGTGGCGCTAGGGTATATAATGTTTGGGCTGAAGGGAAATTTGAGTATAACAAGAAAAAGAAAACAGTAAAAGTTGTACACAAAGATGGAGATTATAGAAAGTTTATCGCTGGTTCCCTGCTATCTATTGAAGAAAAGAAAATGGGCGCATCAAGAGTTGCTGACCAAGGTAATTACGTTTATAGGGAAGTATATACAAGGATTTATGTAGAAGCCATTTTAGGTTTTAAATTTGGAGGAGTTGTGTTCAATTCTGGTCTTGCCGAAGTGTATGTAGGTGCTGGTTCTAATGGTGCTACTTATGGAGGGCAAAAAAAACTATAAATAATAAATTACCTCGCTAAAAAACACCCTTACTCATTGTTAGGGTGTTTTTACATTTAGTATATCTGCAAACCGTATAAAGTTTGTGTCACCACTATCATCCTTCACACGAAATTCCTTTCGTAGATGATCCACATATACAATGCGCCCGCTTACTTTGCGCACAAAGCCGTCATCATATAACTCAAAATCCAGCGGCAAGTCTTCGCTCATTGCCGAAGATATAATGAACTCGAATTCTTCGACTTGTTCTTCGCTTAATACCGGACGTTCTATCTTCTGCTTCGCAAGGTGTAATTGACGCAATGCCTCGTTATGTTCAGGCAAGATGAATTTCATCTTCCACCTGTTTTGATCCTTCCGATCATCCCACATACTATCACCTCAAAAGGAATTATAACCGAATGTTTGTTCTGTGTCTAAGTTTGAGTTATAATAAATTTATATACGGTTTACCCGCGGAAACGGGGATTTAAAAAATTCGTATATTTCAATGATTTACTTCTTTATCAATCCACTATTACTCATGTATTACTCACACGGCTCCTTTGCAGGAGCTCTTTTTTTGTTCTTTTTGCGGTATCTTTTCGGTGCTTTGTAAATTCCTGTATGTAATAATATATGTAATATAAGGGAATTTTGTGGAAGGGGAGTAAGGGATGGAGAAAGTTCTTTCTTCACATGTTGGTGTGAAAATAAATGAATGGTATAAAATGATTCGGCAATTCAGTGTTCCAGATGCTGAGATTTTGAAAGCTGAGGTAGAACAAGAAATTGAACGAATGGAAGAAGACCAGGATTTACTGATTTACTATCAATTGATGTGCTTTCGCCATCAACTTATGCTTGATTATATAAAACCCTCAGAGCAGCGCTCTATATCCATTGCAGACTTAGTTGATAAAATAGAAAACTCCAATCATAAATTGTCCGGCATGCTGCAGTATTACAACGCGTTTTTTCGCGGAATGTATGAGTTCAGTATAAAAGAATATGTACAGGCAATCCAATACTATAAAATAGCCGAGAAACAACTTACGCTAGTTATAGATGAAATTGAGCAAGCCGAGTTTCACTTCAAGGTGGCTGAAGCCTACTATATTATGAAACAAACTCATGTTTCCATGCATCATATCATTAAGGCGCTTGAAATTTACGATCAGTATGAGTTATACAAGATTAGAAAAATTCAATGCTTATTTGTAATTGCAGGAAATTATGATGATTTGGCTCGACACGATAAATCAATTCCTCATCTAAAGAATGCAATTAAAATTGCAGAGGAAATTGGAGATCAAAAAATCCTAACTAAAGCATTTTTGAATATTGGCCATACATTTGATAGAGACGGTCAATGGGATGAAGCTATCAATTATTTTGAGAAGGCTATTCAAAAGGCAGATGATGATTCGGAGCTTCTTACCAAATTGTATTTTGCGATTAGCTGTACGCAATTTAAAGCAGGAAGACTTAAAGAAGGAGAAGCATCTTTAAAACAAGGAACTAATATACTTGAGGAAGCCCCTAATAAGCTTTATGAAAATCTATTTACCTTCTTAGAAGCGGTTTATGTTAATAATATAAATGAGGAGCAGCTGGCCGAAGTGTTTCAGTATCTAGAACAGAAACAGCTTTTCGCTTACGCTGAGGCATGCTATATAGTGTATGCAGATGAGTATGGGAAACAAGGTCAATTTGAAGAAGCAACAGCTGCTTATCAAAAGGTATTAGAAACACAACTCAAAATTCAGAGAGGGGATTGTTTGTATGAGTTTTAAGAAGGGTTTTACGATGATTGCTCTAACTGTGGTTGCAGCTGCAGGATTGTACACTATTGCAACTGATCGAAACACGACATCGATAGAAATACAAAAAATCGATCGAAACACGACTATGATCGATCGAAACACAACTTCTCAAAACGTATAGGCAAAATTAAAACAGACCCTGCATGGTCTGTTTTTTTATGGGGACGGATTGGGGACCAACCCTTTCAGTTTTGTTCAGAAATGAAAATATTTATTCAGAAAGGCTCATCATAGAACCTTGTTAAATCAGTCTTTTTCAGAGAACGTCTGTTTGCTTCGGGTGATGTCGTTCACCCTGCCAGCGTAGCGCTCTCCCAGCTGAGCTAATGCCCC
>NZ_JBBOZZ010000002.1:0-85041 GCF_038008825.1 Bacillus sp. FSL M8-0166 | reverse complement strand
GGGGCATTAGCTCAGCTGGGAGAGCGCTACGCTGGCAGCGTAGAGGTCAGCGGTTCGATCCCGCTATGCTCCATACGAAAAACCATTCTTGTAAAATCAAGGATGGTTTTTTTATGTACATATCTCTTACAGTTCTGTTTGTTCTTTGTTTTTTCTTAATCTTAATAACTTTAAGATGCGGTATGTGATCACAGAAAAATAAGTTAGGATGAGAATGATTGTGTAGGACACAGGGAAATCGCTCGTCATTCCGTGATAAATGAAATAGATGAGCAGCACTGACAGCATGATGATCTGGAACAGTTCTTTTTTCATTTTTCTCTCCTCTCACGATAGTGATTTGGCCAGTTATATCACAAAAGATGTTATTTTTTGTTAACTATCAGCAAGGAGGCATTTCCTCACTTGCTGATAGCTTTTTTTATAGATCATCATTTCTTCTGTAACTGTTCGATTTTGTTCTTTGTCTTCGGTCCGTAAATTCCGTCTGCAGTTAAGCCATTCATGAGCTGGAACCGCTTGACCGCGTTCGCCGTTTTCGGTCCATAATAGCCGTCAATCCCGTTGTTTTTTGCCCCTTTGTCTGGGTAAAAATAGAGGGAAGATAAGGCTTTTTGCAATGCTGTGACTTGAAGGCCTTTTGTTAAGGGCTTGGTGACTTTTAAAATGCCTGATGGCAGATTTGACGATTTCTGTTTGGAAACGGGTGCTTTGTGGCTCAAGCTTTCTGCCTGAACTGGTTTTCTTGTGCTTTTGCTGCCGGTATGCGCTGTGGCTATGCCAGCTTTAAACTGATCCCATCGTCCGAGAAGTTTCCTTGGACACTCTTTCCCGCTCCAATGTTTATGAGGCACTACATTTGATAAAGGAATCCCCAAATCTCCTATCAGCTTGCGAATGAGCCATTGGGCATTTTCGACTGCTTGTTCAAAGTTGCCGTCTGCATTTTCACAAATTTCAATTCCAATTGATTTCATATTGCCGGTGCCTCTGCCATCCCCTGCGTGCCAGCCGTTTTCATTTAACGGTAAATGCTGATAAATCACCTGATCATCAACGGTGTAATGCCAGCTGACCCCGGTACTCGAACGTGCAACAAACGCTGCATGACTGGCCGCATTAGCACCTTTTGCACTGTTTGACGTATTATGCACCGTAATATAGAGCGGCTTCATCGTGTTTCCTGGTCTGTTGCGATGTTGTTTTGGAATCAATGCTTGAATGATTTTTACCATGTCGATTCTCCTTCAAGTATTATTTTGTTAGCCCTCTTTGTTTCAGAGCATCTTTTTGTAATTTGCCTTTGTAGGTCACATAATTGTTTTTAAACCAAGCTATTACCGCTGTGACCATAGTGAAAATTGTAGAACCTGCCACATATAGTGCCTCACCTGCGGTTTGTACTTGCTCCTCACTAATCGGCAGCACCGTCTGTCCAAACATGACAAGCGTTTGATTGATCAGAGCAATAAAAAGAAGCACTGTGCGAATCACAGTGCCTTTGTCGAATGTTTTCATGATATTTACCTCCTATTTTAAATTCCGTTCAATTTTGTCAAGCTTGTCGATCACGACATCATACTTCTCACTAAACTTTGCTAACACATCATTTTGCGCCTCGATTTGCTCATTGAGCTTGTTTTCTCTTTCCTTTGTTGTGTTTAATACGTAAAACAGCACCCAACAAAACAACACCGCAAACGGTCCTTGTGTCATTAAATATTGAGTCAAATCCATTTCCACTGCACTCACCTACTCCCTCACTTTGCGCATCCTTAAAGAAGGCAAAATAAAAACGCCTATTCAGCGTTTGTTGGATATTCTTCTCTTGTTATTTCTTTGTATTGTTCCGGCGTAATCTTCTCGAAACGAACAAATTTTGCTACATCTTCATTTTCATAACACTTCCATTGATAGAACAATGAAATACTACGGAACCAATCCAATTAAATGACCTCCTTTTCATTCAGCAACATGATAAGTTCTGATATTGTTTTTGATTGTTCTTCTACTCTCTTTTCTGACTCTGCCAGCTGCTGAAGCAGATCAGCATTTTGCTGTTTTAATAGCTCAATCTCTGATGGTGGCAGCGGTTTTGGCTGTAAACTATCAATGTATTCTTGTGTTGCCGACTCATACCATGCCCTTTTCTCTTCATTGTATTTACCGTTGTACAAACCATCTTGAGGTCTTACATCTGTATATCCTTTTGGGATGTCTGCTTCCTCTTCAATTTCTATTTCTTCCCCTGGAAGGTAATTGAATTTTCCGTCGTATTTATATATCCATTTCACTTTCATCCCTCCTGTGCAGCCATGAATTTAAAGCCGAAAGTGATAAATTCATTTGGGTTTGTTGAATTGGAGACACTTTGTATATACACATTACCATCAGTATCAATATGTGTTCTGTGTGTTTGTGGTGTTGAACTAGCGCCGATACTAGATGCTACCCCTATGAAATGCATGCCCTGTATAGGACGATAACCACTTGGCAATGTAAAAACAGGTACCTCAAAACCGATAGTACCCCCTGTAATTGAACCAATTAACTCTACCTCTCCAAATGCATTCTTATAAAATTGCACTTTTTGAGTCCCGTATTGTTTCCATCCGTTTATTATTGTTGTCGGGGACTTCCATTCTATTTGCTCTGCACTGGTTAACAAACGTTCCCATTTTGACCATACGCTATTTACAACTGTTTTTCGCCATGTCCGGCCGAGATTATCAAAACCAATAATAGAACCGTAGTTTCCTGTGCTATTACATACCCAAACCCCCCGTAAAGCAACACCTGGTCCGTTAATAGCTGATGTGTCTGAGGTAAAATGAACAAAACCTTTATAACGAGGTAGTATGTCATGAAAATCAACAGAATTGATTATGTGAAATTTTCCAAATCCATCTGGATTGGTAATAGGAAATGCTTGAATAGCATTTAAATCTTTAGATGTGAGCTGACTTTCCCATTCAGTCCATGTAAAGTCAGTCTTCCTAATTCTATAAAAAGAGTTCAGACCATTGATTGCATCATATACAGCTTGCAGCAGGGTATTGCCATAACTTATCACTATCATAAATGCCCTTTTGATCTCTTTTGGACCATTAAGACCAGCATTATAAATGAGATACATTCCTGTTTCTGTCATCTCGTTATAGTCGGTGGTTTCACTTATGCTTTTATAAAAGGGTTGACCGTTATCCCTTGTTATTTTATGAAGCTGACTGTTGTTCCATTTATCTTTTTCAACTGCTGTCGGAATCTGAGTCCAAGTGATTGATAAATGGCTAGAATTATAGTAGAAGTAATATGCATTACCTGATGTATCTATCGCAAAACCTGTTCCAATATTGTTTTGTCCAACTGTCTGTATCCCTCTAATGGCAAATTGTGAAGGGCTATCCTCTATTCCACTGGGCGCATAAAATGTACATGTCCCTTTGTCTTTAATGGAGTCAAAGATTTTTGAGCCGACAGGAATATTTATAAGTTGTACTCCGTCATCACCTGTAATTTTATACAGCTGCGACTCATTCAATTTCTTTTTTTCTACTTCTGAAGAGTGCTGTCTCGAATCATCGATATGATTAGTTAATTGTTCTGATATACCAGTGTCGTTATGAATCAGTATTTTCAACATATCGTTGAATAGATCAGCATGAGCTTTATCACTCGTTTCAAAAGAACGAGGAGTTTTTATATCCAATGTGTTCTCTCCTTTCTACAACTTCATAATTTGTTTCAATGAGATTGAGGATTTATTAACATTTAAAAATACTTTGTTATTTTTTTCTAAATCGAAACCCAAGCCACCGGAATCACCTTTTTACGGTAAAAAAATAAAGCCATTAGGCTTCGTATTTGTCTCCTGTTATGTCTTGATAGTCATCTGCCGAGATCCAGCCGATGCTTACATAAAATGCAATGTCCTCTGGGCCGTAACATTGCCAGTCCCAAAATTGTTTGATATCTGCTACAGTTGGAAACATCATTATTATTCAGCTCCTTTAAAGATAGCAAATAGCTGCGTTAATTGTTTTGATAATAAAGCATTTTGTTTCTTTAAAAGTTCTATATCATTTGGCGGACGAGGGGCTGGTTTTAGGCTATCTATATACTCCTGTGTCGCTGATTCATACCATTGTTGTTTTTCCACATCAAAAGCTGCTTTATAAAAAGAAGGATTATTGGGTGGAGCAATTGTTGTGCATTGATCTGGAATGACATAATTACCTTCATCATCCCTTTCGAACACTTCGATAGGTCTGACCAATTCATTTTGATGATTGTATTCATAGGCTTGTATCATCTTTATCACTTCCTTAATTTAATGGGACGACCGTGTCTAAATAGTAACCAGTTACTGCACTTTCATTCGCTGCCAGTAAACCAGTTAGCTTTAGCTCTCCTGTCTTATATATAAGTAATTTACTATGACCCGTTGTACCTGATACTGGTACTGATACTACTAGGCCTTTATCTGGTAAGCCCGTACTTGGAATACTTCCACATATAACTTCTCGATTTGCTTTTAGGTGACCTCTCAATAATAATAAATTTCCCCATCTAGTATATTCAACTGGTCTATCTCCAATAGAAGAACCGCTGCCTAAGGTAACATTTAGCCACTGAACATTTTCAAAATCAGCATCAGTGACTAATTTTTTCCACCCTTTGAAAACACCGTCAGTATGAACCGTACCAAACCAATGAGTGTTGTCATAACTTCTAATGATATGAATGGTCTTTCTACCATTTACAGTTTCTAAGATATCGATATTAAACCAAGAAGAATCATTATCGACAGGCATATTTAAAACATTAGATCCAACAGCAAAGTAAAATCCGGATGGCAGCGTTAAAATATCAGTACCTATTGGCATTGAAAGTCTTAGTCCCTTTGAGTTTAATAGGTTATGGTCATTGAGACGTTTCCAACCGCTCCACTCTTGTTGGGTACCTGTTACATCAGTTGTTGAACGGTTAATATAGACATCTCCTGTATTGTTTGCACCGATGACCCAGCCGTAGGTATTCTCACTAAAAACAGACAAAGCCCTCATGGAACTTCTTGTCGGAAGATCTGGGTGTGCTTCATGGATGTACCATGAGTGAACTCCCGGCAATTTTATCAGCTTATCTAAAATGCTAGGATCATCTGCATTAATTCTTTCAAAAGCTTTTCCATCGTCAGCAGTGATTTTAGACAATTGTCCTGCATCCCATTTGTTTTTTTCATTTTGAGTCGGCATTTGCAGCCAATTGATCGCAATGTCATTCACATGATAGGAAAAACAAAATGCGTTGCCCGACGTGTCAATTGCGATTCCTACGCCAATATTATTTTGACCTACAAGCTGAAAGCCTCTTAATGCAGCATTTCCAACAGCAGGAGAATCAACTACTCCAGAACCACCTGGCGCATAAAATGAGCAGGCACCTAGTGCTTTAATTCCTTCATAAATACTGCCGCCAGAAGGAATATTGACCAATTGGGATCCGTTATCATTTGTCAGTTTATATAGCTGAGATTCATTCCATTTCTTCTTTTCTGACCCTGAGACGTGAGGATTTGTATCTCCCGTATGAAGGTTGAATTGTTCTAATAGTTCCTGGTCATTTTCAATCAAAATCTTCACTAGATTGTTAAAGAGATCTGCATGAGCCTTATCGCTCGTCCTAAAAGGTTGAGGTGTTTTTATGATCTTTTTCTCCTTTCAAAAAACCATTATTATTTAGGCGATGTTATGCATTGAACTTATGTTCTCGTTCATTTGTTGTATTAAGCACATAAAACAGAATCCAGTAAGAGTGATCGGTAAATGAGCCTTGTGTCATTAAGTTTTGAACGACAGCTACCTCCGATTTGCTCTCACACTTTCTTTTTCAAATAATCCTATCTTAGCTGTGACAAGGTAATATAAGCTCTATTTACCGTAATGGTTCTCCCAGTGTTTTTGGGTGTAATATAAAATGTTAACTTATCTCCCGCTTTAAATTTTTGTTGAAGGTATAATACACATATACTTGATGAGACGACAGGATTCCAATTACCTAATCGTTGAAATTCTGTCCCATTCACATAGCACGACAAGATGCTATCTGATCCAACAGTGATGTTATTGCTATTAAGATAAAGCCTAATTAAATACAGACCATTATTTTTCAGTGTAATTTCAGCACGCGAACGATTATACTCTCCTAAATCGTCTGATCTTGTATCACCAAAATTCAGTTTTGTTGGAACGTTTTCAACGGCTGATACAGAAGAATTATCGAGATCATACGTATCAACAAAAGAAGTATTATCCATATCCTCCTTTGTTAAAACACGTTTCCAGCCTTGCCACCCCAAATTTAAATCAAGATAGTTTGTATACATGTAATTGTTATAATCTATTGCTATGACCCATCCAAATGTCCCTTTTCCATTACTATCTTGAGAAGTAAAATGATACATACCACGACACGATCTTGTTGTTGGGCTGTTTAATACTTTACCTGTGGCATAAAATGTACCATGCTTCGGACCTAAAGAAACAACCTTTTCAAGTAAATCTTCACCATCAGAAACAGATAGAATCACCCCTCCATTATCTGAGGTAATCTTAGATAATTGTCCATCATTCCATTTGTTTCTTTCAGCATTTGACGGGAGCTTTGTCCAGTTAATAGCAGTATGTGCAGCATTATAGTAAAAACTATAAGCATTACCAGCAATATCTACAGCAAAGCCAGTACCAATGTTATCTTCACCTACTGTCTGTAACCCTCTCAATGAAATATTTACTGGGGAATCTTCGACTCCAGAAGCTGCATAAAAAGTACACGTTCCTTTCCCTTTTATCGCATCAAATATGCTTCCACCAGCTGACACATTGATAAGCTGTCTTCCACTATCAGCCGTGATCTTATAGCTCTGGGAATCATTCCATTTTTTCTTTTCTGTTTCAGATGCGTGTACTCCCCCATCATTTGTATGTTTTAAGAGATGCTCTAATAGTCCAGTATCATTTTCAAGTAGTACTTTGACCATGTCATTAAACAGATCTGCATGCGCTTTATCATTCACTTCAAAAGCTTTTGGTTCTTTTATTTCCATTCGGCTTTCACTCCCTTGCCTTAAATTTGATTCAATCTCTTGCAACTACTCTAAAGTGAGCATCCTTTGCTCGGACCCTAAACTTAGATCTTCCATTGAACAATCACCTAGTTCAATTGCTTGTTTGATGGATCAAAGTACTATGTCCACTTCTTCCCCCTCCATTAATAAATATCATCAATCTCAAAAACAAATTCGATGTCGCCGTCTTTTTGTTTGTCTGTCATGGTGCGGATTGCGGTGAATTTGCCGTCTTCGTCGACAAGTGCTAGTTCGTTGATCACTTCTCCTGCCAGTTCTCCTTCGGCGATCGTGCAGGTGTAGCGGATTTTTGCTGGTTCCATGAAGGTAAACGAATCAATATTTTTTTGGACTAGTTCTTTTTTGAGTTTTTGTTCCGTGCCGTCTAGTGAGATCGGCTTTCCATCCTTCGTTCCCCCATTTCCAAATGCCATTTTGACGACTTTTGTGAGTTTTGTTCCTTCGGCTCTTGCCTTTGCCATTTGTTGACGTGCATACAGTGTTGTTACGGTTAATTGATCAGCCATTGTGATCCTCCTTATAACTCTATTTTTTTAGAAGTTGCTGCTAGCATTTTTGATCCGTCCAGCGGAACAGATCCATCGAGAATCCAGTAATGATCCTTGATCAGTAAGCTGCCGCCCTGCTCAGTTTGGACATGTACTGGCAGACGGAACGTCATCTTCTTCTTGGTTTGATGCTGGAGCTGATTTTTTGTGCGTAAAGTCAATGCCGCTCCTTGCTTCGTTTCATGTACCGCTCCAGTCATGACATAGTTCATGCGATATGCTGTTTCTGACTGATGTTGAAGCCCCATTCTCATGTTTAATGAATGCCGAAAACGAACAGGCACATCCGTTGTACCTCTTGTTCCGCTGAGATAAAACGTACCATTTAAGACAAATTCACCATTGAGTAAAATCGGAATATGATCGAAAAAACCCACTCTGCTTCGCAGTGTGAGCCTCCCGTGATGATCATTTTTTTCATATACGTCGGTATGATGAAAAGCCGTGAACGTATAAGCCAAGTGTGCGGGCTTTAATGTTTCAAGTATTTCTACAATATATCTCGTGTTTTGCAGATCATCTAAGTTCACACGTAAGGCGAAATGATAGCGATTGGTTGTGAGACGGATGACAGCACTTGGATTCTTGAGAAAGCGATTGACTGATTTCTCTAATGAAAGATACGTGATTGGCGGAATATTTGACATCATATTGAGTAAACGTGCCCTGCGCAGTTCAATTGAATCATCTGATTCCCGCTGCACCTTCAGCATTCTTTCCCATCTGTTTAATCCCCATGTCGCTGTTAAAGGAAAGAACTGATCCGTTAAGTCGAAAATAGATTCGTCCAATCCCTCAAATTCCGGTGCCTCTGTCTTGAGCAGGTGATCAACTTCATAAATCTCTGTAAAATATGGCGGCAAGTAGTTTTTCATTTCATCCTGTTTGCTCAATAACCTTCACCTGCCTAAGACGCGGAATCTCAATGTCCTGTAATACTAAGTTTTTCGACTCTCCATTCAATAACACATCTGCATAATCTGACACACTTTCTGAATGGTACAGAATATCATTTAAGGCGGACATTCGAATGGTACTCTTTTCAAATGCGATTGATTTCAACAGCGTCTTGACCTTTTCTTCTATTTCTTTCTGAGCTCCTTCAAGGGTCCAGTCCATTTGAAGTTCGACAGCCACTTCTATGTCAATATCCAGCCATTTGGCGCTTTCAACGGTTGCTTTTGAGCCTATAGGCGCTTGTCCTTCTCCTTCACCTGGCACTGGGTCGATATATTCCTGTACTCTTTTGACAAGAAGGTCTGATGCAACATCTAGATTGCCATCTGTGATGACAATTTTGACCGTCCCTTCTCCGTTCCAAAGCGGAAACACTTTCGCTCTGCCAACACCGGTCACTTCCTCAGCCCATTTTTTATAATGCGCCCTGTTGGCACTGACAGCCTCTCGCCTCGCACGTATTAAATATCGATCATATAAAGAAGCGTCATCTTCCTCCTCTTGACCTGGTATCACCAGTTCTTTCATCGTAATCGATTCAAGTCCTGGAATTGTATCAAGTGACAGCAGCGGCTGATCTGTTATTTGAACATTGCCGGCTTTACCAGGTGTCTCGCATTCTAGCGTGTCATCCTTCGAATACTGGAAATAAACGTCTTCAATAAAAAAACGTGAACTAGCTGGAATGTTGATATTTTCTGGCTGAATGGCCGCTGACCAAACCGCTTTAGTAGCTGGTTTTCTTTCAATTCCTACTTCAGCAGCCCGACGATCTAGAAACTCTCCTTGTGCTGTATCTGCAAAGACCAGCTCAAACACTTGATCAAGCCAAATATAGGACTGGGCCAATTCAGCGGCAGCAGGTGCCAAGGCATTCCAAATCACGCTGTTTTCTCTTTTATCTATATCATCTGGCAGTCTATCCAGCATTCTTTCCATTAATGCTTCGTACGTTTGTTCTTCAAACATCGCCCTCCATCACCTCCTCTATTTCTAATGTGCCCTCATCTGTGACAATCGCTAGTTTGACATGAAATGAGTCATTTTGCTTTGTGACCTCTAACTCTTCAATATGATCAATCCGCTCGTCAACGATCAGTGCTTCCTCTAGCAGCCTTGGAATCTCCATTTCTTTGTATTCATCCGTAGCTTCTGTATCCGTCAATAGCTCCTGAATTTCAGTACCAATGTCGTGGCTGTAGATAGGATGTGCATACCGCTCTGTCATAAGTGTCATATAAATGAATTGCCGGATTGCCTCAATACCTGAAATGGTTTCGCCTGTCAGTCTGCCAGTTTCAAAATCTATTCGATACGTCGTCGAGGTTTCGACCTCTTCATCTTCTTCTGTTTCCTCGATTTCTTCCTCTGGTGAAAGTGCCACGTTCATCACCTCCCTTACAATTTGTCGATGATGTAAAAGGACTGCCCTCCTGCCATTGCAAGCACCATAATACTGTCTCCCCTTTTCAGCTCATCATCCTCACCCTTATTTAAGCGCTTCGGCCAAATCAGTAATTCTTCTGGAATGATCAGTTTATGATTTTCATTTAATCGGATGCTCAGAGGGGAAACCGCCGTGACTTCTCCAATGAGAAGATCAATTGGAGATGCTGCGTCTACTGCATTCACTGCCAATCGTTTAATCGCTTCACTTAATCTCACGCTTGATCACCCTTTGGCATGGAATTTTTCTCAACAACATCAATGGTCATGGTGTGTTTCACTCCACTGAATTCATGTTTGTCTTGATCGATCCAGTAAGTTTTTTTTATGTTGATTTCAGGGATTTTCAAATAGATTGGGAGACCGCTTTGCAGCTCAGGAATTCCTAGCGCTTGGATGCTTTTGACTTCTTGTTTGACGCCTTTTTTCTCTGCCAGCCGTACTTTGGCTCTTTTTTGCAGCTGCGGCTGGTTGATTTGCCCCGTGACTGTTTCAACATGCTGTAAAATACCGTATTTATTCTGACCGGCTTTATCCTGTTCGATCACCACAATCTCGGATTTACTACCTTTTTTCTTATTCTTCCCCTGTTCATCAGCAGACGTACGCATCTTGACACGAGTGGCTGTCTCTTCAATCGAGGTGCTGTATTGATAGCTGATGAGATTAACGCCTGATTCAATGACCCATACGTCCTCTGGATCAGGCCAGGCTCTCAGCCCCATCTTGCCTTTAGCAGAATAGATTTGATAGTTTCTTCCTGTTTGCCGCTTCGTTTCTTTCAATGCTTTCAATATCATGTCATACAAGCTTGTATCATTTTTAAAGACTAGTGATTTTATGACATGTCCTGTATTGGTGATGGAGGTCATTGGAATTTGAAAGTCAGCTCCAATCCGCCTTAAAATTTGATCTGCTCTTTGATTTGAAAAAACATAGACATCTTGGTTTTTCACCAAATATTGAAGCATATCGTATGCGGTAAAGGTCAGCTTTCCTTCAACCGGCGTCCGGGAAAAAACAATGCCTCTAAACAGCTCTTTTCCTTTCCATTTAAAAAGAACCGTGTCCCCTTCTGAGACACGGTAATATGTTTGACTGCCTTGCTTTGTGATAATATTTGCCTGAATAGAGCGAGGGGCTTGATACCTTTGCCCCTGAAGTGTCACACTCTCTGTGACAAGCTCATACATGGTGCCGCTTCTGATGGCAAAAAGCTCAATCAATGCCAGCCCCCCTTATTGTGGTATTTTTAATTTTTGTCCAGGGAAAATCCAATGCCCCGGCTGCTTAATATTGCGTTTGCTTCGTTTAATCATCGCTGCTTTATTGGCATTCCAAATACGCCGCCATTTTGTACTGTCACCATAAAATCGGCCTGAAATGGCCCACAACGTATCACCTTTTTTGACGGTATACAATTTTGGTGGTGTTTTTGATGGCCTTTTCTTTTTGGTTTGTTTTGCTTTTTTCTTCCGTTTGATTTTCCTAGGCGATGCGGTTTTGTATTCCTTTAACTCGATCGTAAATTCACGATCTCCAATATCATATGACCCTTCCTTGTGGGTGAAGCTTTCAATGCTGCACGTCATATTGATTTTTGTCCCAGTTACAATCAACCGCACAGATTTCTTTGAACGCATCATTCGTTCAATTTTCGCGATCGCATTCTCTGGTGATGAAATGCTTTTATATTCAGCAATCGGCGAATATTTCTTAGGAAATAATGAGGTGAATGATACTTGTTTCGCCGATGGTACGTCAATAAAGGTCAGTTCTCCAAAAGAGGAGACCTTCACTGTTTCATTTTGTACGTTATTTGTGATTTCGAGTTCGGATGGAAGGACAGGGAATCGCAACTTGTCCTTTCCTTGGGAAATCCACAATTGATACACTGATTTACCCATCGATCACGACCCCTTTCGTTCCTGTATGAAGCTCTACTTCTAGTTCATCTACAAGCATTTGTTTAATTTTTTCTACTAGCGATTGCTGATCTTGTCCATTATGGAAATGCTGATCTCCATTGAACTGAATCGTGATCTGTTTATTGCCTGACGATGTTGTACTGCCAGTAGACTGAGCTGAGGTGACTTGCTGCATCTGTGCTTCTGGTAAAGGAGCAGATGCATTTGATGGATCATATACTTGCATCCCAAGTCCCTTGGCTGCCTGCGTCAATAAATACCTTCCGCGAATGCCTCTTTCTTCAGGAATAATCCATTCGCGTTTATTTCCTTCACCGACTCTAGCAACCTGCTCTTGAGTAATCAATCCGCCATTTGCGTAGCCTTTATAAGGTCCGCCTCTTCTCATACTTCGTAATCCAGGCGTGTTGAAGACTGTTCCATATCTGCCCTTAATGTAGTTAATGGCTGCTACGGCATTATGAATTGGGTTCCAAATATCATTCATGCCCTTGCCTTTATTAGCATTAAACGTCGTTCCGATGGTTTGCATTAAGCCTTTAGAAGGTGTTCCCTTTTTGGCGTTGGAATCCCATAAGTTGATCGCCCTCGGATTTCCACGTGACTCATGCTGCGCGATGGTCATTAGACCTGGAAGCCAGCTCATTGATGTGCCAGTTGCCATCAGAGCTGCCATGAGCCATTGTTTAATATTAAGCCCTGAAGCTCCCATACCGCTGAAGGCACCGATTAATGAACCAGCCTGATTTTCAGCAAATTTTTTCACATCAACTGAGTCAAGCCCTTTGACGACACCGATCGACGCAAATTTCCCAAGACTCATCATGACGCGTGAAGGGGAATGAATGTCTAATTCCTCTCTAAACGCCTGTTCTACTTTCTTCGCCATTTCTTTGGCGGCTTGAGTGACTTCGCTTCCTTTGGAACGCATGCCGCTGTTAAAGGCGTCAATCATTCCAGAACCCCAGCCTGGTGATTCTTGTTTTGCTTGCAGGAATGGTTGTTTGATGTGTTGATCTACGTATAGATTTGTGCCAGTGGATGTAGCATTTTGACCTGCTGCAAAACCACTAACAGATCCAGAACCCCAAGTTGGTGATGCTGTCATGACTTGTTGGTATGGTGCTTTTACACGACTTTGCAAGAAGCTATCTGTTCCTGTTGGTGTCATCTGCTGACCATTTGCAAAGGAAGAAACCGTTTGTTGACCATACTTTCCTGAGTCTGATGTCAATTGACCAAAAGGCTGCTGAATATTCTTTTGTTTCCATTGATCAAGAGAGATCACTTTACGGTTTAACCCTTGTTCAAAATCGTTATTAAATTGCTCGCCAATGCTAGAGGCTTGAATGTCCCCAGTCATCGAGACCGATCCGTCTATTGAACCGACAGAAGATGATGCAGCTACAGCTGTAGGAGCTGGAGAGCTTGATACTTGATTTTTTCCAGCTGCTCCGCTTGGCATAACAGACATTCCAAGATGAGAAGCAGCCTGAGCAAGCAGCATCTTTCCGCGTCCTCGGTTATTTTGAGTCGGAATGACAAATTCGTTCCCAGCTTCACCGACCCATGATAAGGTTGGCTGTGTGATATAACCGCCTGTGGCTTTTTTACCAGGTTTAAAATCTTTTTTTCCGTTTTCTCGACCTTTTTCAAATTTCACAATATGCCTACCAACGAGTTTTGCGCCTTCACTTTTGATTAAATCCCATGAATCTCCTAAAATATTTTTACCCCAAGATTGAACATTACTCCACTTTCTTGACCACCAGTCTTTATTAAATAGAGTTGAAGAAATAGTTGCTTTTGCAGTTGACCAAATTGTTTTTGATTGTTCCCATTTACTTTTTGACCAACTTTTTACGTTATCCCACTTCTCCCCCCACCAATCTTTGTTAAAGACCGTTTCACGAATTTTCCCTTTAATTGAATTCCATATGTCGACTGCGCCATCCCATTTTTCTCTGGTCCATTTTTTTACATTATCCCACTTCTCTCCCCACCAATCTCCGTTAAAAACAGTCTCACTAAGTTTCCCCTTAATAGAATCCCATATTTCGACGGCACCATCCCATTTTTCTTTGGTCCATTCCTTTACATTATCCCACTTCTCTCCCCACCAATCTCCGTTAAAAACGGTCTCACTAAGTTTCCCCTTAATAGAATCCCATATTTCGACGGCACTATCCCACTTTTCTTGAGTCCAGTCCTTGATAGCATCCCATTTTTCACTCCACCATTCGCCATTAAAGACAGTAGATTCTAAAACTCCTGTAACGTATCCAGCTTGTTCTGCCCACCATTCTGAATTGAACAGTGTATTCGATGCTGTAGTTTTTATATCTTCCCATTTTTCACTTAAGTTCCCTAAAGACGTTTCTGCAGAAGTTTTAACACTCCCCCACTTTTCATTCCACCAATCGCCATTAAATAAAGTGTTTGAAATGTTCTCTTTAAGTTTTGAAGTATCAAATATCTCCCCTAATTTTGATCCACCATAAGTGCCAGCCATGCCTCCAGCAACGCCACCAATTGCAGCTCCTACAAATGGTATTGGAATTAGAGCTTGGCCAATTGCAGCTCCACTAACTCCTCCTGCAAGACCTCCAGTGAAACCACCTACTTTTTCCCCAACGTTTTCTTTCGTTGTTCCTATTAAATCTGTTGCACTTAATAAGTTCCCCAATACAGGCACTCTTTTTAAAAACTTACTACTTCCTCGACCTATATTTTTTAATGAATCGCCTAATCCACTTAAACCTCCGCTACCTTTCATCAGTCCAGCAAGTCCCGCAACAGAGGCTACTATACCTGTAGTTTTCTTCAATCCACTAGGGATTTTTTCAAAAATCTTACCTACATTTGTTTTCAGTTTTCCTAGTCTACCTGGAGGTCTTCTGTTTCTTTCAGCTCTCGCAGTGGCGGTAGGGTTTGCAGGATGTCTTTGTGCACGGCCATTTCTATTTCTAGTTCTATTAGAACCACGCCTACTTAAACCTCGAGCACAACAAGGGCAACAGCTATTACGAAACAAACCTTTTCCTTTTTGTTTATTTGGTTGCGTATTAGGAGTTGGATTTGTTGGTGCTTCGGTAGTTTGACTTTGAGCTGAAGAGTTACTGTTGTTTTCGCTTGATTGATTTTTCGGACCAAGGATCCAATCTAATCCTTTGTTAAACCATTTATCTAGATACTCCTCAGGATTGATTTTAATCTTCTCAATAATTCGCCCGATCACTTCTTGCTTGTATTCGTCGATTTTCGTTTCAATCCAAGGTAGCGCCTTATCATCCCAAAAGTTTCTAGGACTCAATTTTTCCTTCAGTTTATCTGAAACGTCACCTGCATATTTTTCAATTTCTTTTAGCGCCTTTTTTCCAACCCCCCCCAACAAGCTCTGTTTGTTTTCTTTCGTTTTCTTAACGGCTGTTGCATTTGGTTCTTTTTTTACTTTCTTTTCTTTCACAACAGGCTCTGCCTGATCTCGTTTTTTCAGCTTACTTTTTGCATTGTCTTGAACAGATACTCTGATTTCGTGTTTAGACATCGTCAAGCTTTTGAGTGTCTTTTTGATTCGTTGAATTGCAGTGGTGGCTTGGTCAACCATGTTTAATCTCATATAGTACGTTCTGTTGATGAGCTGAAGGATTGATTTTTTGATCGATGACATTTCCGCTGACAATTGGTCGTTCAGTTTAAACGTCAGCATTATGGGGCTTGTCCCCATTTGTTTCAAACGATCTATGCTGGATTTAATGACATCCAGCCCCTTCGCTTGAATGGATATGACCAAACGATTCGGGATCGTATTTAACTGATTGTTCAATGCTTTTAGATCACGATAGATTCCTTGATCCAGCCTCATCGAAAATACTGACATTTTCCGTAGCGATAAAGTGAAGTTTCTTAACTTCTTTTCATCCATTTCCAGACTTATTTTTACCGGTTTTCTGAATGGTTTGAGCTGCTTCTCAAACGTTTGAAATCGTTTTTGAATGCGTAATAACTTCTTTGACACCCGGTCTTCTAATTCAAATCGTGCTGTAAGTTTCGCCATTTATTTACCTCCTTTCTTTGCTTCTTTTTCTAACATGTCTAGCTTGTAGCTGATGAGTCCGAAAAGAAATGCTTTGAACGGTCTTGGTGATTCGTATAAATCAAGGAGTTCAGATGGGGAGTAGTGAAGTTCGTGCATCGCGTAATATAAAAACACCGCTTCTTTATCCCCATCTTTTATTAGTTTTTTGCTGCTTCTTCTAAATCTTCAATTTCATCTTCGAATCCGTTGATTTCGATCGCTTTGTTTAACCAGTTCGCATATTCACCGCCGACTGACAGGACACGTTTTGCTACTTCAACTGGATCTTGTGTGCTGTAGGCTTCTCTTAATTCCTTTGAACGAAAATCTGGATAAATCGTCGATTCAATCGCAATCCGTGCGTAGAAGCGCTGGCTGTCTAAGTCTTTCACACGTCCTCTGCCTTTGACATTTTTGAAGGTTGTGTTTTCTTTTTCCAATTCATCAATACGTTCAGTTGTAATGGCTTTAAAGACAAAAGGAATGACATTCCCTTTTTTATCAATAAAACGCTTAGAAATCGGTACTTTGACTTCTTCCGCTTCTACTGTTTGTCCTGGCATAAAAAATGAAAGATCAAATGTTTGTTTTTCACTCATGTTTAAAAACTCCCTTTGTTATGTTTTTTTGAATGCAAAAAAGCACATCCATTTTTGAATGTGCTTTCCAATCTTTTCATGTATAATTTAAATTGTACAATTGAACGGCTTGCTCAAGGGCGTCTGGCTCATCCCCGATAGGAAGGGGGTGATGCATATGTCAACATTTGAAGCGATTTCCCTTATGCTTTTATTCGGGATGTTTATCTTTACTTTGTTGACGTATATAGACAAAAAATAGACTCCCCTTGAGCTGTGGAAGGTTAAAGGGAAGTCTACCTAAAGAACCTATTCGATAAGCCAGCCCCTTGAAGGGCCTCATTGTACATTGCCGGGATGTTAGAGCATCCTGGCTTCTTTTTATTTTATGCAAATTGCTTTGCAAGTAAACATATTTTAATGAATCGAATACAAGACGTTACCAGACGAAAAGAAGACGGCATCAAGACGGTTGTATTACAACTGCATTATAGCATATTCAGCTGTTATTTAGCTAATTAATTAGCTAATTTCCTCCACTTTTCTTAGAATGAATTCTTCAGCTTTTCAGGAAGATCAAAGTCCTCGAATGTGAATGGAACTTCTTCTTCAAGCGCCTCTGAATCAACATCCAATCCAGCGATTTTAGCAGAATCAAAGTTGACATCAAATAATGTCACACGCTCAGTGCCACGGCCTGATGATTTATCGTCAATGACAGCTTGAAGAGTGAAATATGGATCTTCTCCTTTTTTCACATAATTGAGCATTAATTGAACGAAACGGGACGTAACTTTATAGAATGTTGCCGTTCCTGTTCCATTTGCTCCCGTTGTTTTATGGCCAGTCATTCGGCGGCCCATGACGTTGACTTCTGATTTGTTTTTCTCCACGTTTGCTTCGAAGGTTTTGATAAATGCAAGTTCCTCACCTTCTAAGAAAAGACGACCTTCTTTACCTGAAATCGTATTTTGCGCTTTAAAAGCCATCTTACTTCACCTCCACATTGAAATAGAATTTTTCTGCTGCATCTACTGGTTGAACCGCTAAATCGATGATAAATCCATCACGATCTTCATTGAGACCGATCACGATATCTGTTTCTGAATTAAAGCCTGTAATGCCGCTGCCATCTTGAAGCTGTGTGAGATACTGGGTAATCAGTGTTTTCACAAGCTGCACACCATCATCTGATGCTGGAATGTCATTGCCATTGGCTTTACGTAATTTAATCAGATTTTTTAATTCGAATGTTAAATCATTGTTGATCGCATCAAGCACACGAATGATTTTATTTTTCGCCAATTGCTGGTTCTTTTCAGCTGTAAAGCTTGTCAAGGAGTTAATATCTTTTTCAACAC
This sequence comes from Bacillus sp. FSL M8-0166, assembly GCF_038008825.1. Lineage (NCBI taxonomy): Bacteria > Bacillati > Bacillota > Bacilli > Caryophanales > Bacillaceae > Bacillus > Bacillus sp. FSL M8-0166. Next base: position 66,998 of record NZ_JBBOZZ010000002.1, on the reverse strand, counting down.
TCACGGTACGATCTCTCGCATCAAAGGTGAAAAGGAACTCCCCTTGTGATAATCGGTATTCTACTTGATCATTGTCAAGGCGTTCTAATGTATCGACTGCTCCTTCGTATTCAACAAAGGTCAGTGACTGATTGAAGTTTGCTCCGGCACTTGCACCTGCGACCCATGCTGTTGTTTGAGCAGGTGTTAGTTCTGTTCCACCTTCGAGTACAACCCCGCTTGTCACATTGATGATTCCTTCTTGGTCCGCTGCATAATTCGCCACAACCCCTTGCACCTTACGTCCTTGCTTATCACGTAAACGCTCGATAAATGAAGCGAAGGTTGCTTTTAATTGCTCACTATTATCGACTGGAAGGGCAATGACATCAAAGTATTCTGTTTCTGCTGCTTCTAGGAAAGCTGTATAATCTGCGACACTTGCCACGCCGTTTTTCCCGCCGCTTAGTGCCACACCAGCTGTGATGACGGCTTCACCTTCACCAGAAAATTGAACGTATTTGTTTTTCACAAGGTCTTTGACATCAGTGACGACCTGCTTATCCACAATATCCGTTCCAAGATAAGTGATCACATCGCGTTTTGTGCTATCAAGTACATTTTCTGCCACTTGTACTGTGATTTCATTTCCTTTTAGGCCGCCATAATTTGCTGTGACCACAAAATTTTCAGCAATTTCGGCTTTGGCCGGCTCACCTTCATTGAGGCGGTAAAGCAAGACCGTTTGCGCTTTTTTCTTTGCTTCACGGAAAAGAAGAAGTGACTTATCATCAATGTTGAGTCCAACCTTTTTATTTAAATCTTCCATATTTGAAACGGAAATAAAGGTTTTTGGTTCTCCCCAGCTCATCACAAGGGGAAGTGCCACCGTACCTCGATCGCCTAAAGTAATTCGCTGCTCTGCTGTTGTTTTAAAATTAAAATAAATGCCAGGACGCTTTTTCTCTGTACCTGGTGTAAAAGTGCCTCCGTTCATCCTTTAAACCTCCTTGGACAAAAAAGCATCAATGTGCTTTTTCGCTTCTGTTTTTGTAATTGGTTGATGTTTGATATAAAAAAGAGCCCCTTCAAGGATTTCTGGTTTGACCCCAAAAAGATCCTTACTGTGCTCCTTTAAGGCTTCAAATGAAAAGCCAAATTCTTTTTCTTCGCCGGCTGTTTGAGCAGGCTGAGCATTTTTAGTCTTGCTCACGTTTGATCACCCCATCTGAAAAGTTGATATCTTCAAGGCTTGCCTGTTTGTCACGGTTATACCAATAGCTGCTATCCCACGTCAGGACAATCGCTGCTACGCCTTGATCTATCATTCTTGTTTCCACTCTTTTTATGCGGACATAATCATCAAGCACCTCTCCGTCTTCACTCATCATCTGAATGATTTGACGATCAGCAAGCAATGCATCAACGATTGTTTCTGCCGCATCATGTGCTTTTTCTGTATCAATATGAAAGACTTTCACTTGCAGCGAATAAGATTTCATAAAGGTAGAAACCGTATCTGGACCACTGATCACTGTCACAGGCGGCACGTAAACGGATGGCATTTGAAAGCGTTCTGGCAAAAGACGATCATACATTGTCACAGGAAAGTGTGTGTAGATATAATGCATGATTGCCCCGACTTCTTGATTCATTCCATCACCTCCCAAAATGTCGATCGAACCAGCTTTGCAGCTTTCGATCCAGCGACTGTTCAAACATTTGCTCATAGAGCATGACAGCATGATCCCAGTAGCCATTTCCAGCAATCCATTGAGAGGCAAGCATCATTCCTGTACTTGCATTCGGATCATATTCAAAGCGGCTGCCAGTCCATCTGCCAGGCACCCATCTTCGCTCTCCACTTGAAGAAGTGGCATGTCCGTCATTGACATAGGAGGCATATTCAAGCTGCGTTCCCACTTCAAGTGTGAGACCGCCTTTTGAAATGAGAAAATGATTCTCCTTGCCGCCTTGCTTAAAGGAGCTTAGAAGCCGGCCTGTATCGACAGCATTCTCCTTAATTAATTCATCCTGAATGATGTCTAAAAACTGCAGGCCCATGTCCTCCAGCCAATCTTGATATTCTGCCTTTAAGCCGCCATCACACGCTGTCTGCAGCTGTGAAAGCAGCCGGTCAAGTCCATCAATTTTCATAGATTTTCCTTCCTGACTGCCATCACTTCGATGTGATGATTTTTCACTTTTTTAGGCTGCTGTAATTTGAGTGACACGCCATTCCACACCATTTTGTCATGCAAACGAATATCAGTTGCTAAAGGAAAATGGACAAGATAGGATTGATAAATGACTGTATTCGGCTCTTCTTGCACAAGTGACTGGTTCTTTTCTATGACATAACAAGCTAGATCGGTTAGGCTGGGAGCATCGGGATAGGAAAGTGTCATTTGTAAATCATCAGCTGGAATTCCAAATTTCCCGCGGGCAGACTCCTTCTGTTCAAGGTGAAAAAGATCACAGCGATCTGTTAATAGAGATTGATAGCTCATAATGATCTCACCTTTAGTTTGGCACTGCCGCCGGTCAATGTTGGTTCAATGTAATCTACAAGCAGGGCATATACATAGGGTCTGCCTTTCACTTGATCAGCTGCCTTCGCATATGAATAATCGCCCATTTTCTCTGACGTAAAGCCTTTCATCATAGATTCATCATCATTCAGCATGGCAAAATATTGGGCCATTTTTAATAATGCGATTCTTGCTTTTTCAGGGAGGGGCTGATATTTTTCGCTTGAGAAATCGTGACCTACGATCTGAAATACCGCAGCTTCTGCTTCGATAATATCTGCTGTCAGTCTTTCTACAGATCGATTTTTCACACGATCAAATACAGAATAGGCTTGCAGTTCTTCAGCAGAAATGATCATGGCCTGCCGTCACCTACTCTTTCACTTTCATCACTTTTGCTACAGCATCCTCTTCCTCAAACTTGCTGTCTAGCTTCGCTGTGAGGACAATAATAAATTTACGGCTGCGAATATCTTTTTCTACTTCAATTCGAATATTACGAGAGAAACCTACGATAATATTTTTAGGGTGTGTCAGCAAAATATCTGATACGTCTGTTCCCGCTTCGTCATATGGCTGCATATTGGCAAGACCTTTGACCGGTACACCGAATGCAGAAGAAAGTCCGCCTTGAATGGCCGCATCTCCGAGGCCTGTCTGACGGTTTGCTACTTGATCCTTCCACTCAACCTCTAAACTTGGGGATGTGTAGAAACGGAAATCCTGAGGTACACGTAAATATTTTGACGGCATCGCTTTATAGGCTTGCTTAAACATTTGGCGGCTAATTTCCGCTCCATTCGCATCTACGATATGAGATACCGCTTGTTTTCTCACGCCATCCATTTGAGCTAAAAATGGATCTGCTGAAGTCGTATCGCCATTGACGATGAGCTCTTCAATGTCAACTGCTGCTCGTTCAGCAAGCATTTGCATAATCGTCTGCTGAATTCCGTCTTTCTCAATATTGTTTTCAATGCTGTCGTAGGTCATATGAATCTCTGCGATGACCTCTTTCGCATTTAGTTGGACAGTGCTTGTCGCTGGGACAACACGGTCTTTCGCATCAAGCGCTTTGCCTTCTTCTGCTGGGCGCAAAATACGCTGGCCAAAGCCGATTTTTTCGATTTTTTGTGAATCACTTTCCATTGGAATGATACGTGCATCATTTAAAACGGTTGGTGTATTTTGCATCATTCTAATGAATGTGTTGGATTGGGTTGCGTTCATGAGACCGCCGGTTTTTAAGCTGGCAAGTGTCATTTCGGCCTTGCGAATCAACTCTTGATTTCTCACACTGTTTCCTCCTTATTTAGGCTTATAGTAAGCCTTCCCATATGGGCTTTGTACTGTCGTTTTGTGTATCGTGGATTGTTTGTTTTGACATGCCGCGCGCTTTTTCAAGCATGTGAATCCGCTCTGAAATAGGCAAAAGCTGCTGCTGAAGCACTTGCTCAAGCGCTGCTTTTTCTCTGCTGGCTGATTTCTCTAAGGAAGAAAGCTGATGACGAATCGGTGCAACGACTTGCTCAAGCACCTTTTGGACAGGTTCTTCCCCTGTTTGATCTGTTTCTTGCTGTTCAGCCTGCTGTAAGACGTTTTCGATGGCCATTTTTGCTTTTTCAAGCTCTCGTACTTGCTCCGTCGTTAAAGCGGCATCTTGTTTTTGTACGGAGGCTGGCTTTTCACCAATCGTTTGAAGCACATCTTCTGTCTTCAAAATGTCCTGCACGATTGGCAGCAATTGCTCAAGCGCTGCTCTTACACCCGCCTCATCACCATCACTTGACTGTAAGGTTTCCAGCAGGTGGTCTAAAACGCTCCAAAATTGTTGTGACATGTTTGCACCTTCCTCTTTCAAAAAGAAATTTTTCAGCAAAGAAAAAAGCCCTCTCTCATTCGTGCTTTGAGATAGGAGCTGATCTTGTTCTTCTATTGCTACGATGTCCGCCGTTCCAGCCATTGAATACCCTGTAATGTGGCCTTTCTGAATTTGATCCCAAATTTCTTGGGAAGCCTTTGTCACAAGCACCCAAGATCCTTTTCGAATCAGCTCACCGCCTACTTCAAAATCAGCTGGTGCGATGTATGATTCAACCACTTCGCCAACACCATGTTGAAAATCATGCTGTTTGTCAATGTGGCGGGCATCCTTCATAAAACCATGTGCCGCTCTTTCAATTTCTTTGGCAGACATAAAGTCTTGGTGTGCATCAGGTGTATTCGGTTCATACACGACACCATATACAAGGCGATGAGCATCTTCTGCCTTTGTCAGCACACTGACCTCCTTTTGAAAGTCAGGCCGCTTTTTCTTTGCCTTCATCAAAAAGAATTTCTTTTTGTTTGCGGCTCTGTCGACGTAGGAAACATGCGTAATTTTTGCGTTTTTTAATTCTCTTGGCATATGTTCACCCCCTTTCAAAAAAGCGCACGCGCTTCGGTTTATTCCTTCAGCTGATTCGTCTCTTGTTGAGGCTGTTCTTCAGCTGATGTCTTGCGGCTTTCTAAAGGTCTGTGATAGAGATCCTCCGGCCATTCCTCTAACGTTTTCCCAAGGATACGTCCCGCCAGATCTCTCAAATCGTTTGGCGACACTGCCCCAGCCTGAATAAACGGTGTCAGAACTTTGGCAATCTCTAATGGGTCTCTAAAGTCAGGACCATTTAATAGGAAACGAACATGCCAAATATCAAGATCCGGCAGGAAAAGAGTATTGAGTTTTCCTGTGATGAGATGCCGTTCAGGCTGAAATACCTGTTCTTCTGTTGTTTTCCGCGCCGTATCTGCTGTCGCTTTGTTATAGTCTTGAGACTCGCCTGTGTAAATAGGTGGCAGGCGAAAAGCAGAGCGGATTTTGTTTCTTGTTTTTTCATCGTATTCTAAAAAGAGTGCATCTTCTTGCAAAATCTCTGCTAAGGATTTAAAGTTCACTTTGACATTAGAGACATCTTCTTCTCCAGTTAACCCTTTTTCCGTCGGGAGTCCTTCAACTTCAAGCAAGAGAAACTTATGTGCATGATCAGAGCCTTCAATATCGTCCATATAATCCTGAAGCTGCTGATAGGATGACTCTGACAGCATTCCATTTTCGACAATGATGGCACCAGGTACATGCCGCCCTTGTTTAAAATAAAGATAGTTCAACTCTTCTGCCTTGCGTGCCCCATACATATTGACGATGTTGCCAATCCAGCGGGGAATCCCATACGTTCCACTGCCGATTTTAAAATGAATCACTTCTGTTGCGCGCAGCGGCTCTGGGGTGGTGTCATCGTATTTGCCTGTTTCACAATGTAAAATGCGCGGATCACCATACTCCTTGAAGAAGACTTTCTTTTCATTGATCACCTGCACATATTTACGGAATCGTTTCTTTCGATTCATTGTTTTCAATTCGCCGTTTTCTGTGTATTGGAATTCGACGTCGACTGGCTCACTCAGCTTGCAAATACGGATATGGAGCGCATCTAAATACTCGATTCCTGCCGGCTTTCCTTGACCATCTCGGAGCACCTCTAAAAAACCATTGCCCGTTTTCTCCCGGTCTTCGATGACATAGCCAAGTACTACATCGGCTGATTCATCATAGTTCATGTATTTCGTAAACTCTTCAAGTCTTGTCCATTCCTTCTCTGCGGCCTTCTTTTTTGCTGGTTTCACACCTTCTGCATTAAAGTCAAAGGCATATTCTACACCAAAACCAAAGCCTAAAATATTGGTCTTATACGCATCAATACATTGCTGAAGAATGGTTGAATATTCTGCCATGCTTTTTAATTCATTGATATTGTAAGGCGGGGGAACAATGTCATCCTTTTCGTAGGAAAATTCATCTGCATACATTTGTTTTGTATGATCAGACATGTTTGCCTTCATAATGGTAGCTTTCAATTGTTTCATTGTATGGACCTCCTCTCTCTGTTTGGACGGACACGCTCCGAGGCGGTCTGTTTCAAATCTGTCACTTCATAATCATCCAGCGCATACCAGATGGCTGATAATGTGTGCGGATCGATTTGAAATTCATCTTCCTCTAGGCGTCCATCCTTATCTGCCTTATAGGTTAGTGATTGAAGTTCATAGATGGTATATGGACAAGCATCAGAACAAATAATTTTCTTAAAACGTTTGATCTTTTTTGTATACTGCAAACGTGAGCCTTGAAACTTATGTGCGGCCACCATTTGAAAGCCGCGCTGCCGAAAATAGTGAATGGTTTTAGGTTCGGCTGCATCGGCTTTAATCAGTTCCTTTGATTCAATGAACTCTTTCAGGTCAATGGCTGTTTCATCATCTGTCTTCCCGCGGTCGTAATATTCCCAATAAATATATAAGTACTTTTTTTCATGATCGACAGCTAACCGAATGAGCGCATTGTATGATTCAACAAATCCAAAATCCATGCCTGCTCGTTTCAGCGGTCTGTCAATCTGCTGAATGGCTTCTAATACGTCAGAATGGCTTCTCACTTCAAATTGAGGAAAAACCTTTGTGCCATTGATCCCGAAATACCCCTTCCTCGCAATGCGATAGAGATCTGGGTCATACTCTTTCAGCTCATCCAGCTGCTTCACGTAGCTTTTAGGAAGGAATAGGTTATCTTCCGCCGTGGAGTGATGATAATACGTATCCCTGATGACAACGGTCCGTTTTTTATATAAGGTCTCGTCATCTAAAACAAAACGCTTTAGCTGTTCATCTCGAAAAAAATGTCGGTATGTCCAATTATCTTGACCAACAGGATTGGTCGATAACATCATATAAAGCGGTAAGGATGGATGCCTCAGCCTTCCAAGCAGCTCTTTAAAGCCTTCATAAGAAACCTCTGAACATTCCTCAATCCAAATGATCGAGATGTTGTTGATCGATTTCAATTTTTCAGGCTTGTCCAGCCCTTTAAATAAGATGCTGCTGCCGTTTCGAAACGTCAGTGCAAGCGGCGAACTTCGGCACTTCACCACATGGTCGATGCCGAGGTCGCTAACGATTTCTTGTAATAAAGAAAAGGTTGATTCGCGGTGCGTATCATACACCTCTCGAATGACAAGTGCTGTCCGCTTTTCTTCCAGCAGCTTTAAGACGAGCTTTAAAGCAATGTGATAGCTTTTGGAGGAGCCATAGCCTCCTACTAAAAATTGAAACTTTTGATTCCAATCGAATAGAAAGTGTTCAAAGTGAGGATTGACTTCTTTTTCAATCAATGGCGTCATGAGTCGTCCTCTTTTCGCTTGATCATGATTTGAAGATCTTCCTCTTTTTCTTCACGCACTGCTTTTTTTGTTTTTTCGATTGTCAGTTCAATTTGCTTCAGCCTCAATCTTCGTTCATCCTTTGCATGTGCGAGCTCTTCAAACTGTTTTATTAGACGCCTCAGTTCACCCATTGCACGGGATTGTGCATTTAAAAATGTGGCATGCCGATCCCATGAAAATTGAAACGAGTATTCTTCTGAGGTGATGTCTAGTTCTGTCTGAATGCCTTCGCCTGTTTCTTCTAATGAAGAAGGCATGTATGCCGCCTTTTTCAGCTCTTTGATCATGTCCTCTTGATCTGCTACATACATGATTCGCTGCGCCCGAATAATGGCTGCATATTGAATTTGAATTTGATCCCAGATTAAATCAAGTGATGTGCGTCCATCCATTTTCTCCATGATTTCAATCGTTTCATCTGAAAGAAATTGATTGAAAATCGAGTGTGCTTGCTTTGACGAAGTTTTTTGTCTTTGCCATCCGTATCGCCTTTTCCACGATTTGACGGTATGGATCGAGACATTGTAATGATCAGCAATTTGCTGGTACGTCATCCCCTTCATATAATCCTGCTTGGCCTCTATCCGTTTATCTTTCATTTACATTCACCTGCCGCCTCCTTTTAATTCGAACGATTCCCTCTGAAGGAATCATTTGTGTAGGGCTAGCAAACATTCGTTTGGTCTTTCTAACTATAGGTGGCAACTGTAAGACAAGCTTTAGCTGATTTATTTTCGGATAGAAAAAACGCCTATTCAGCAGCTCTGAATAGGCGTTCTTGTACTTTTTTGGACATCTTCGTCCGCGCTCTTTCCATATGTTTTTGGACAGTTCCTTTTTTGACATCCAGCATGACCGCAATCTCGCTAAACGATAACCCTTGTGTTGTGTGCATAAAGAATACGTCCTTTTCTCGATCTGTTAAAACAGACAAAGCTTCATCAATTCGTTTTTTGTCTCTCTCACTGACTTCTTTTTCTTTCTCTTGAATAAGGGTAAATTCATGTGATAAAGCCTCTAACACTTCTGGATTTGCGAGGATGGTACGCTGATAGACTGAACGTCTGTCTAATCCTCTGCGCGCACCTGGCTCTCTTCCCATTTGAAGCCATTCTACTACGTATTCCAGATCGCTTACCATACTGGCGATCATTTTTTTATCATGCTTGTCTTGAACGGACAGCTGATGTTCTTCTTTTTCTTTAAATGGTTCATATTGTTTTCTAGCATTCTTTAAAGCTCTTTTATATTCAATGAGTAAATCTTGCATATTGGCTCTCTCCCTTTTTTAAGAAAATAAAAAACGGACACCAATCAGGCCCCCTTTTAGCAGGGTCTTGATCAGTGTCCGCAGGCTTTCCGTCTTGGACATATTGTGCTTTGATGTGTTCAGTCAGTTAGCTGATTTTAAAACCAATCTCGTGATCTACTCTTGCAAAATGACCTTTTGCCGTTTGAATAATGGTTTTTCCATGTTCAGGTACATCCATTTTATAAGCCGTTCCTACATTCCCATCTAACACGATGACTTGAATTTTTCCTTTTTCCATCTCACCGACAAATGTTTGGTTTTCTTGAATGAATAGTTGTTTTGGCTCGTTCATATGCTTGGCTCCTTTTTTGGGATGGCCTCGTGCCACCACCTACCGTATTGATAATGATTTCAACTCTTGGACACATACTATAAAACTGAGAAACTCTTAAATCGACCATCTGCAGAGGGACTTCATCGGCTATAGAATGAAGTGCTTCTTGAATATGCTGTAGACTTGGCTGAAAGATGCTGACGTGTACCGGGCGTATCAATCCTTTTTCTGCGTATGTACGCTTGTTTTGGCAGTCAGCTATGTCAAGCGGCATGTGATCAAATAAACGAATCTCAAGTGATAGTGCGCCTTCTAATTTTTGCGGGCATTGTACTTTTGCAGCTGATCGTATTCTTTTCATCAATGTCTCTTTTGTTAACAAATGCTCATGTTCAATGATTAAATGGATGACCATGTTATGATCTCCCGTCATCCTCTGCCCACTGGCGGATGTCTTGTTCGTTTTTACTCGCTTTGAGCAAGCATTTCAAGAATGTCATGATTTGCTTCCATCGTTTCACGTTGCCCTGATTCCTCCTTTTTTGTATCATCGACCTTAGCTTTCAGGAGGGTCATATATGTCTCTTTCTCTTCTGCTGTGGCAAAAACAAAGATCGGTTTCTGATGATGAAAGGCGATCCAGCCGCCAGCTTGATCTAAGCAAACCTGCGCTTCTTTACTAGCATCAAACGTCAGCTGATGTCTCATCTTCTTCAGAGCCCTCCAAACTGTCCTCAATTTCTGTTTGGTATCCATATCGTTTCATGTCATATAACCAACAGCTTTTTGGATAGCCAAAGTCATTCATCTGTGTCACTATTGGATGTTCAATATTCATTCTGCTCGTCTCCCCTTTTCTAAGAACCGATCTTCTTTCAAGTAATTACTCTTTTCGTGTAACTTTTGGCCAAAAAAAAGCTCTTGAACACCGATATTCAGCAGATCTGCAATATGCTTTGCCATTTCTAAGCTAGGCTTTGTTCTGCCCATTTCGATATTCGCATAGCCGCTTGTGTACTTATATCCCAATTTTTTCGCCATATAGGTTTGTGTTTTTCCTTGCAATATGCGCTCTTCTCGTAAATTTTCAAGTTTCATCTTTCCACCTCTTACTCAATATGTGTAAGTTATATTCATTATGATAATATACACGAATCGAGTAAGTCAATCACATTTTTATTCTTTTTGTGTATTTATTTATCTTTTCCGTGTAATTCATGATAAAATTTACTCATAACATGAAAAAAGGTGTATCCGATGGATAATTTAACTGGGAAGATTTTAACTGAATTAAGAGAGAAGCATGGATGGAGCAAGTCAACAGTTGCTAAAAAACTCGGATTAAAGGCGATGTCCACCTATGCAAACTGGGAATATGGCTTGAGAAAGCCCGACGGTGAAATGATTGTGAAAATTGCCGAGTTATATGGAGTCTCAACCGATTATCTTCTCACAGGTAAGGACAAAGACAGGCCCGCCCATGATCTTGCAGACGATCCTGATTTGCAAATTGCGTTTAAAGCAGCCTCAGATTTTTCCGAAGAAGCACGAAGACAAACCATCGATTTTATTAACTACATTAGAGAGAAAGAGAAGCAAAAAGGCCGTCAGCCAAAACAGCGAGACGACCATTGATCATCTCTTTTCATCATGATTTACGTTGCTGGGATGATCCCAGCTTTTTTTATACCTCTTTTTTCCCCTAAAAAAGAAAAAGCATATGAATAAAAAATCATATGTTTTTTTAATATCATGCTTTTCCCAACATAATATATGACAATTTTCACCACAATTACTCTTTTTTCACATATTTTAATTGACATATAATTCTATTAATATTAATATATGTATATACCAAAAAAAGGAGTGTTACCGATGAAAAAATTCATGAAAGTCTGTACATTGTCTTTAGCTGCTTTAGGTGCTCTTACGTTCTCCCAAACTGAAGGTGCTCATGCAGCTGCACAGCCAAAAGAACCAGTCATAGCAAAAGCTCCTATTATGAATAAAGTAATTACGGTGAACCGTACGCTTTCTGTAGGTTCTTCAATCGCCGTCTCTCTTCCAGCAAGCCAAATTTCTGTGTCGGGTGCAACGTATGCGATTCAATTAGATCAAACAGCTCCAAACTTCACTTGGATTCGCGCTGTACAACGCGGTTCTGTGACAGTTTCCTACTATAATTCACTAGGCGAGCTTGTGATTAACTATATTACTGTTCGATAAACAATCTAGCTTTACATATCTAAAGGCGATGACATGAAGTCATCGCCTTTTGGTGTTTAGAGTTGGTTTCATCCGAATCATGATTGCCAACATCCGCCCAATATGTTAACTTTTAATAAAAATAAGTTAACATATTAAGGGGGCATTAATGATGAGAGAGCAGCTGTCTTTGTCTTGGGAAGCAATAGCGGAGAAGGCGATGAAAAATGAACCAATCACGGCGCAAGAGGGTTTAGACATTCTTGAAGCTGACGATAGTGAATTGTTACCTATTATGCATGCAGCCTATCAAGTACGATTTCATTTTTTTCAAAAAAAGGTGAAATTAAATATGATTTTTAACGCAAAAAGTGGATATTGCCCTGAGAACTGTGGATATTGTTCACAGTCGATGATTTCAAAAGCACCAGTTGAAAGATATACAATGCTTGATCAAAAAACCATTGTGGCTGGCGCGCGTGAGGCACTCAATAGAAAAGCCGGAACTTATTGTATTGTGGCAAGCGGGAGAGCGCCTTCTCATAGGGAATTAGATGAAGTCACTGCAGCAGTCAAGGAGATCACTGAAACGATGCCTTTGAAAGTGTGTGCCTGTCTTGGATTATTAAATGAAGACAAAGCGAAGCGGCTGAAGGAAGCGGGTGTTCATCGGTATAATCACAATATCAATACACATCATGATCATCATGCTCAAATTACGACAACTCATACATACGATGACCGCGTGTCGACCATTGAGCAGGTCAAACAGTCTGGCATGTCACCTTGCTCAGGAGTCATTATTGGAATGGGTGAAACCAATCAGCAAATCGTTGAAATGGCCTTTGCGCTTAGAGCACTTGATGCGGATTCAATTCCAGTCAACTTTCTTCATGCCATCGAAGGAACACCGCTTGAGCACCAAAAACGAACACACCCGATCAAAGCATTGAAAGTGCTGGCAATGATGAGATTTGTCAACCCAACAAAGGAAATTCGAGTATCCGGAGGCAGAGAGTTTAATTTACGGACGCTCCAGCCGCTCGCACTTTATGCGGCAAATTCCATTTTTGTTGGTGATTATTTAACAACAAAAGGCCAGCAAGTCCAAACGGATCATCACATTATTGAAGATTTAGGGTTTGAAATAGAAGAATGTGCGTTATAAAAAAAGTCTGCCGATTCACCGGCAGACTTTTAAGATTAGAATCTTTTATGAAAATCGACAGTTCCACTTCCATCTTCTCGATCAAAGCTGCCAACAAACGTCCAGTTAATATATCCACCGTCACCATTGTTAACAAACGTACCATCTTCAAATACCCAAATACCAAATGTAATACCGTCATATTCAACACTATCATAGTAGACAACATTGTTCAGACCGCTAAAATCATGATCTTGGCTTAAGTTTTGGACAACAACGTTGTAGTTTTGACCTGCTTCATAGAATGCACTGTACGCCGCGTTTTTAACGAATCCATCACGATTTTGAGATGATTTTACTGCTTGTTCAATTTTATCGGCAATGGCTACTGGATCAATAGAGACACTTCCATCAACACCTGTTGTTGTAGCAGCTTCAGCCGTTTGACCAAAAATCGTAAGAGATAGAGGGGCAGCAATCATTGACGTAGCGATGACAGAACCAACAAACATTTTGCTTGTTTTTCTCATTATTTCTAACTCCTCCTTTAATTGGTATGTTTATGTACTACCCCTTTCTCTGTCTCTTAAACACTAATTTATGAAAAAAATTCTTATTCTACCAATTAAGAGGGCATTTTTACTGTTTAATTAGGCGAAATAACAAAAAAACTACTCTTATAAAAGAGTAGTTTATAGTATTACATGAACAGGATAAATAAAATCACACCTAGGATAATTCGGTATATCGCAAAAGGCACCAGTTTGATTTTATTGATTAGTTTTAGGAAGAATCGAACAACAAAGAGAGCCACAACAAACGCACTCACAAAGCCGACGATAAAGAATGGCAGCATGTCTGTTGTTAAATATTCGGCATTTTTCACAAGGGTTAACAAGCTTGCTCCCGCCATAATCGGCATCGCCATGATAAATGTAAAGTCTGCCGCAGCACGGTGATTCAAACCAAGAATAACCCCGCCTGCAATCGTCGAACCTGAGCGCGAGAAGCCTGGCCATAATGCCAAACATTGAAACAGTCCGATATAAAGCGCCTGACTGTAAGTCATGTTATCGACAGAGCTTGTTTCTGTTTTACGTTTATTGATCCAGTCAGCGACAAGCATCAGCACTGCCCCTAAAATCAAACCGACAGCGACCGTTCTGACGTCAAACAGGTATTTATCAATATAATCTTCAAATAAGAATCCTAAAATGACGGCTGGAACAAGTCCAACAGCAATTTGGGCAATGGTCAGTTTATGCCCGCTGCGCTTTTGTTCTTCGGTGATATTTTTCTTTAAGCCCAATAAGTTTAAAATACGATCTTTAAACACGATCATGACAGCTAAAATAGAGCCTAACTGAATCACGACTTTAAATGTGTTAGCCGCTTCTGGCGTAATAATTTCCTTTGATTTTAACCAAAGATCATCGACAATAATCATGTGACCTGTAGATGAAACAGGTGCGTACTCTGTTAATCCTTCGACAATTCCTAAAACCAGTGCCACGAATAAATCCCATAGATTCATGATTTTCTTTCCTTTCAATTCTGATCTTTTGAACACGCCAAACATCTATGTCCACATAAAGACAAGCTTCCTTCATCGAAAGCTCGTCTTTATGATACTATATTTTTTTCAAAAAAAGATTATGACATCAAACCTTTTCTTCTTTATACAAATTGGACCGCATTTTGAACCAATCAAATAAGTGAGTCGTGATGACCTTCAGAACGGCATACGTCGGAATAGCGACAATGATGCCGACCACGTTGAACAATTTACCGGCTGTTAATATAACAAAAATAATCGTAATGGGATGAATATGAAGGTTTTTCCCCATCACCTGAGGAGAAATGAATTTCCCTTCAACTAGCTGAACCACTGTCCAGACTATAATGAGTTTTAACAGCATTACTGGTGACGTCACAAGTGCAATCACAATCGCTGGTGTAATCGCAATTGTTGGACCAAGGTAAGGCACTATGCTTGTACATGCAGCAATGATAGCGAGCAGCAGCGCATAGTCAAGTCCAATGATCATATAACCGATTAACAGAAGAACACCGATACAGAAGCTGACAATGATCTGTCCGCGAATATACGAGCTCAGACGGTGGTTCATTTCGTGAAGCATGATATGTGTATGTTCCCTCATTTTACTTGGAAAAAATTTCAATAGATAGTCAGGCAGCTTTTTGCCGTCTTTTAATAGATAAAACAGAATAAATGGCACAGTCACGATCGAGATGATGACTTCTGTGAGCGCCCCTAAGAATGTTCCTACACCGGTAAAGGTGCTTTCCAAAATCTTCGTCGCTTGACTGGATGCTTTACTTACCAATTCAGACACGTTAAAGTTCATCGAGTTTTGCACTTGATTAATAAAGTTACTTCCTGTTAATTGTCTAATTTGATCTTCTACCGTATCGACGTATTTCGGAAGATTATGAAATAGACTCATGGTTTGAGCTTGTAAAAAAGGAATAATGGACACGATGGTCACTGTAATAATCCCAATAATGACAATATATAAAAGCAAAATGGAATAGATCCGCTTGATTCTTGCTTTCTCTAACAAGTTGACAATTGGATTTAATAAATAATACACGACCCCCGTTAAAATAATCGGTAAGGCAATGGTTTTGACGAGTACAATGAGCGGTGTGAAAATAAATGATGTCTTCATGAAAACAAGGATATTCAATCCAATTAATAACAGGACGAGTAAAAAGAGAACAAACTTGTTATCAAGAAAAAATTTTCTAAATCGACTGCTCCACATTTGCATAGAGTTCATATCGTTCCTCCAAACACGGGCTATTTTATGAGTAAATTGTACACTACTTGATCATGATATGGTGATCATTGTTTCAGCTTTTTTTCCCATTTTGCAATAGACATCGCCCATACAATGAGAATCGGCTGTCCAATAAGCCTTATCCATAGCAAGGCTTGTTCTGTATTTTCTTGACCTGGAAATGGTATTCCCTCACGAGCAGCAAATAAGTTTGCAGGGAAAATGAGTACAAGATAGACAGCAATGGATTTTGCCGCTGCAATCCTGACATTTGGCAAAAGCAGCAGCATGGCCAGCAGCCATTCAAGACATGCAGTTGCATAGACCATTACATATGGAAATGGCCAGCCTGGCATCATGCGGGCAAAGCCGCTCGGCTCTATCACATGAAAAATACCAGCCACTATGAATAAAAGCGCAAAGGTGTATGTACTTCCTATATGCAGGACGCGCTTCATGTTTCCTCCTCTCCCTTCTATCCTGAGTATTACCCGAAGAAGGAAGAAACTACCCACTTTTCGTACATTTATATCCTTTATGTAAGACGCATCAGCCTATATAAAGGTTTCATCGGCTTTTCAATAAAAAGAATATTCTTTCATACAAACGCTTTCAAAGCATGTATAATCAGAGAAAAGCAGAAGGAGGGAATGACATGATTCGATTTGCTGTCATCGGAACGAACTGGATTACAGATCGATTCTTACAGGCTGGTGAAGGAATTGCTGATTTTACATGTACAGCCGTCTATTCACGGTCCGCTGAAAAAGGACAGGCCTTTGCCGAAAAATATGGGATTGATACAGTTTTTACAAACTTACAACAAATGGCGGAAAGTGATACGTTTGATGCCGTGTATATTGCGAGTCCAAATGCACTTCATAAAGAGCAAGCCATGTTGATGATGGAGCATCAAAAACATGTTTTATGCGAAAAACCATTCGCCTCTCATCGAAAAGAAGTGGAAGAAATGATTGCCGCAGCGAAAAAACATCAAGTGTGTTTGATGGAAGCGATGAAAACGACATTTCTGCCAAACTTTCTTCAAATCAAACAGCATCTTGATCAGCTTGGACCTATCAGGCAAGTGGTCGCGCATTACTGTAAATATTCCTCAAGATACGATGCCTATCGAAACGGCGAGCTTCCAAATGCCTTTAAGCCTCAGCTATCCAATGGTTCTTTAATGGATATCGGTGTGTACCTCGTCTACCCAGCCATATACTTATTTGGTCTGCCGAATCAAATCAACGCGAAAGGCTATAAGCTTTCTTCTGGTGTGGATGGGAACGGTTCAGTCCTTTTACAGTATGACGGGCATCAAGCACTTCTTTTTCATTCTAAAATTTCAACGTCTCATTTATCTGCTGAAATTCAAGGCGAGGATGCCACGATGGTGATTGATCAATTCCACCGTCCTTCACGAATCACGATACATGACCGTGACGGACATCAAACTGACGTCTCTCTCAAAGATGATCAGCCAGCTATGTCTTATGAAATCAATCATTTTATTGAGTGTATTCAGCAGGGAATGGGGCAGTCTCCGGTCAATACTTTTGCGCTATCTGTTCAAACCATGTCCGTCATGGATGAAGCGAGAAGACAAATGGGCGTGATGTATCCTGCCGACAGACAAAATGTATAGGACATGAAATGATGAACAAAGGGCGAAATTTGTTTGTTCGCCCTTTGTTTTTTTACGTTTCGTGTCAGTCGTTTATTTTGCCGCTAACACATCCGCAAATGCTTTCACATACGGCGGAAGGTCCGGCGGACGTCTGCTGGAGATGAGGTGGCCATCTGTGACCACTGCCTCATCGAACCATTCCGCACCAGCATTTGTCATATCATCTTTAATACCAGGTGTACTTGTCACTTGTCTGCCTTTCAGGATTCCTGCTGAAATCAGCACCCAGCCGGCATGGCAAATCTGCCCGATTGGTTTTGCCTTCGCATCAAATGTACGGACGATCTCTAATACTTCTGGATAGCGGCGCAGTTTATCAGGCGCCCATCCGCCAGGGACTAGCACAGCATCATAATCATCAGCTTGGATGGAATAAAAATCTGCATCAGATACCGCCGGCACACCATACTTCCCGATGTACTCATGATTTGCTTTTTCACCTACAAGATGGACAGTCGCCCCTTCTTCTCTTAAACGCAGAACCGGATACCATAGCTCTAAATCTTCAAAATCATCACTGACAAACGCAATGACCTTCTTATCTGATAAACGCATACTATCTCTCCTCTTCTTTTGATTACCTCTATTGTACGAGATGACCTCTTAAAAAGAAAAGCGGTTCCCCTTGAGGAGAACCACTTAACCTTATTCGCTGATCTTGAATTTTTTAATTAAATCACGTAATTCTTCCGCCATTTGGGAAAGAGTCGTGGATGAAGAACTAATCTCTTCCATAGAAGCAAGCTGCTCTTCAGCAGATGCTGCGATATCTTGGATACTTGCTGAACTCTCTCTTGATACATCTGCAATTTCATTCACTGCTTTAGAAATTTGCTCAGATCCTTTTGAAAGCTCTCGCACCGTTGTATTCATTTCATTCATTCTTGCTGCGATTTCCGATGTTTGCTCATTTATTTGTGAGAAGCTTTCTTTCGTTTGATCTGTAATAGTAAGACCATTCTTCACTTCTTCATTCACTGCTTTGAACATATTTTGAGATGTTTCAATTTCAGAGACAATTTCATTCACAAGCTTTTCAATCTCTTTTGCTGAATCCGATGATTGAACCGCTAGTTTACGCACTTCTTCCGCAACAACAGAGAAGCCTCTGCCTGACTCGCCTGCACGCGCTGCTTCTATGGCAGCATTTAGTGCAAGTAAATTCGTTTGATCCGCAATGCCGTTAATCACACCTAGGATGTTTGTAATATCTTTTGATTTATGCTCTAGTCCGTTGATCACGCCTTCAGCTTCTTTCACTGAATGGTCAATCGTCTTCATTTGGCCAACAGTTTGCTCCACAAGCTGTCCGCCTGTTTCCGCGACTGTTTTTGATTGAACAGATGACGCTGTGATGACATCAGACGTTTCGGCAACTTCGTTCAGTCCTTCATTCATTTGTTTTAAATGAGCCGCGCTTTGTTCCACCATTTCGCTTTGATTTTCGTTGCCGTTTGAGAATGTTTCAATAGATGATGTAATATGTTCGGTTGCTTTTGTTGTTTGACCTGCGCTTGCCGTCAGTTCTTCAGATGATGAAGCCACATTCTCAACAGATGTTTGTACAGCTTGAATGACATCTCTTAGGGACTCACTCATTTCATTAAAGCTTGTGCCAAGCTGTCCAATTTCATCTTTTGAGCGGACATCAATTTTTTCTGTTAAATCTCCCTGACTGATCTTCTTCGAAGAAGAGACAAGAGTGGAAAGTGGTTTTGTAATGGAACGGATGATAAAGAAGATCAGAATCCCGCCAATGATAAGAGCGCCGGCTAAAATGATGGCGGCCATGTTAAAGACTGGCTGTGCAGCTTCTTCTACTTCACTGACAAACATCGTCCCGACAATCTTCCAGCCAGTCGCCTTGTTTGTGGTGAACTCCATTTGCTTTTCTTTTCCTTCAAACATATAGCTCATCGATCCGTTATCTTGTGAATACATCTTTTCTAACCATTCACCAGATAATTTTGTTCCCGCTTTTTTCTTTGGATGTGCCACATATGTACGATCTGGACTTCCAATAAAGGCATAGCCTTGTTTCCCAATGTTAATGCTATTGGACTCTTTTACTAGATTCGCAATGTCTAGGTTCATCGCGATGACGCCTGATCCATCCTCTAGTTTTTTAGAAATGGTTACCACAAGTGTACCGGTTGAAGCCGTTGCATATGGTGCTGAAACAGACAGCTCACCGTTTTTCGCCCAGCCGTCTTTATACCAATCCCGCTCAGTTGCGACATAACCTGCAGGCATTTTTTGATTAGGATATCTTGAAAACACTTTGCCGTCACTTGAAGCGACAAAAATGCCTTCTGTGTCATCATTCATACTCATGAACTGCTCAAAGCGTCCTTGAATATCGGTCGTTCCTTTTTGCTTGAGCTTTTTCTCCGTGATCCATTTGCTAAAGAAATCGGCTGCGTCTGTTTTCACTTTTACAACCTTCGTAATATTTTTATCTAGCTGCTCTACGTTTTCCTTTGCACTTTGCATAATTTGATCATTTAAGGAGGTGCTAGCCGTATGATATGAAGAGAATGCCAATACGATGATTGGGCATAAAAGAATAAATAAGAAAGAAAATACGAGCTTTTTTGAGATAGATGGCTTTCTGAAATACTGTATGAATTTCATAAAAAAGAAAACTCCTTTTAGTAAGATAGTATATATATCGGAAGTACTACTAGGTTGTTTACTTTTTTAACTTATTAAAGTCTAAATAAGTCCAAATTACCCAATTTATATGCATCGAATGGAAAAACACCTGACGTTTTCGCGTCAGGTGCTTAAGATTGTTGACAAATGGCTAAAATGTTCTTGATTTTAGCCATTTGTCTTCTTTTTCAGTGTGATAGAAAACCTTTGGACTAGTACCGGAGCGCAGACCTGACACCGAATGCGAGGGTTTGTCTACACGCTGAAACACCTGACGTTTTAGCGTCAGGTGTTTCGCTACTCTCTTACATTTTAAATTGTTTAATGAGCTCTCTAAGTTCTTCTGCCATCTGAGATAAAGTGGCAGAGGATGAGCTGATTTCTTCCATAGATGCCAGCTGCTCTTCTGCGGAAGCCGCGATATCTTGGAAGCCTGCTGAGCTTTCTCTTGAGAGCTCTTTGATTTGATTCACCGCATGGGAAATATCATTTGAGCCATGCGATAGTTCTTTGGCTGTTCCGTTCATTTGTTTCATTTGTTCTGTCATTTCTGATGTTTTATCAGTGATTTTCTCAAAACTCACTTTCGTTTCATCTGTAATGTTTAATCCAGATTGCACTTCTCCTGCTACTTGTTTAAACATTTTCTGCGATTTTTCTATTTCCTCCACAATTTCGTTCGTCAGGCTTTCAATTTCTTTTGAAGAGCTTCCTGACTGCTCTGCCAGCTTGCGGACTTCTTCTGCGACAACAGAGAAGCCTCTGCCTGCTTCACCTGCTCGTGCGGCTTCGATCGCAGCGTTTAAAGCAAGGAGATTCGTTTGATCCGCAATACCGTTGATGACCCCAAGAATGTTTGTAATATCTTTTGATTTCTGCTCTAAGCCTGCAATGACAAGCTCTGCTTCTTTTACTGCCTGCTCTATGGTTTGCATTTGACCTGCTGTTTTTTGAACGAGTTCTCCTCCAGCCTGAGCGGTTTTGCTCGATTCGATCGACGATTCCATCATATGAGAGGTTGTGTCGACCATATGCGATAGGCTGCGATCCATTTCGTTTAACTGGACCGAGCTTTTTTCGATCATATCATTTTGATGTTCAGTGCTGTTTGAGAACTGTTCAATAGATGAAGTGATATGCTCGGTCGCTTGAGCTGTCTGCCCCGCACTTGCCGTTAACTCTTCAGACGAAGCAGCCACATTTTCAATGGAATTTTGGACAGCTTGAATGACTTGTTTCAACTTTGCTGACATATCGTTAAAGCTTTGCGCAAGCTTACCGATTTCATCGTGCGTACGAACTTCAATATGCTGGGTCAAATCACCTTGACTGATTTTCTCAGCCGATTCAGAGAGCTCTATCAGTGGCTTTCGAATCGATTTAATAATAAAATAAATCGCGATTCCGCCAATGACAATCGCAGCCGCAAGGATGATCATTGTTAAGTCGAGCACTGGCTGTGCGGCTTCTTTTACTTCATTCACATACATCGTTCCAGCAAGCTTCCAGCCTGTTGCTTCATTTGTGTCAAAAAACATTTGCTTCGGCTGGCCATTGTATTCATATTCAAAACTGCCTTCTTTTTTATCATACAGTTTCTTGACGAAGTCACCGGTCAGCTTTGTTCCAGCTTTATCAGTTTTATGGGCAACATAACGCTGATCTGAGGTGGCGACAAACGCATAGCCTTCTTGGCCAATTTTGATGCTGTTTGTATCTTTCACAACCGTATTTAATCGTACATTCACCCCAATCACACCAGATCCATCCGCTAATTGTTCTGATATTGTGATGAGCAGGTCATCAGATGACTTACTTGCAAAAGGATCTGAAATGATAAGTTTCTTATCTCCCATCGATTGCTGAAACCATGGTTCATTTTTTGCGCTTTTTGTATTATCTTTGTGGATCTCAGAATATTCAGTTAGTTTACCATTTTGATCTGCAACAAACACTTCTACTACATCGTCATCTGTTTCCGAGAATTGCTCTAATTTCACTTTGAGTAAATCTTTGTTTTTAGCAGCCAACTCACTCTTTTTGACCGATTTGGATAAGTAAGAAACAATGTCAATTTTAGGCTGTATATCTTTATTAATGAGTTCGTTTAATTGTTGAACACCATTTGCAGCGCTAGACATAATCTCATCATTGAGAGACTTTGATGCCACTTCATAAGAAAATGCGGCCAATACGAGAATTGGCACTAGGAGAATCGCTAAGAATGCAGTAATTAATTTCTTCGACATCGTAAAGTGCTTAAAAAAGTTGATTTTTTTCATTTCTCTACTCCTTTTGATTTATGATTTGTGGTCTTCCTCTTCTATTCTTAGGTAATATGAATTATTTTTCAAGGAATAATGTTCAAAAAACCCAAAAAATAAGTATAATTACCCATTTCTTTTGATTTATTCAATGAAAAAGAGCCTCTAGCTGGAGGCTCTTTTCTTCATGTCTATTCAACCTTAAATTTGCTAATTAAATCGCGTAATTCTTCTGCCATCGAAGAGAGTGTGGCAGAGGACGAGCTGATTTCTTCCATTGATGCCAGCTGTTCTTCTGCTGAAGCAGCAATGTCTTGAATATTTGCCGAGCTTTCACGTGATACGTCTGCGATCTCACGAACAGCCTCTGACACATGTGCCGAGCCATTTGAAAGCTGGACAACAGTTTGATTCATTGTTTGGAGCTGGTCAGAAATTTCTTTTGTCATGTCGAAAATATTGTGGAAGCTTACTTTCGTTTGTTCAGTGAAGCTTAGACCTGATTGAACTTCTCGATTCACCGCAGTAAATACTTCCTGTGATACATCGATGTCTTGCACGATTTCTTTGATCAAATTCTCAATTTCTTTTGCTGAGTTCGCACATTGAACCGCCAGTTTTCTTACTTCTTCTGCTACAACGGAGAAGCCTCTGCCAGATTCACCAGCTCTTGCTGCCTCAATCGCTGCATTTAGCGCAAGTAAATTCGTTTGATCGGCAATTCCATTGATGACACCGAGAATTTGGGTAATGTCTTTAGATTTACTTTCAAGTGCACTGATGACATTCTCTGCTTTTTTCACGGACTGATCAATGACATTCATTTGAGAAGCGGTTTTTTCAACAAGCTGGCCGCCTTCTCCTGCGATATCTGTTGATTTGATCGATGAAGCAGTAATAGATTCAGCCGATTCATTCATATTCTGAAGACCGCGGTTCATTTCTTCTAACTCTTCTGAGCTCAATTCCACTTTATCATTTTGGCTTTCATTTCCGCTGGAGAATTGTTCAATGGCTAGTGTAATATGCTCTGTTGCTTTACTTGTTTGTCCTGCGCTGGCAGTCAGTTCTTCTGATGAAGATGCGACATTCTCGACTGAAGTTTGAACGGCTCCAATGAGGGATCGCAATGAGTCAATCATCGTATTAAAGCCTTTACCAACTTGTCCAATTTCGTCATCTGACTGGATCTGAAGCTTATCGCGTAAATCACCTTCGCTGACTTTTTTCGAGAAGCGGGCAAGATTGGATAATCTTTTTGAAATAGAGCGGACGATAAAGAAAATGAGGGTTCCTGCTACAATGAGTGTGACACTGAATACGATAATGGCTGTATTGAAAACGGGCTTTGCCGCTTCTTCTACTTCAGATACGAGCATCGTTCCACCAATTTTCCAGCCGGTTAATTCATTGGTTACATATGCAACCTTTTTATCTGTTCCTTTGAGGGTATAGCTGCCGCTTCCTTCTTTGTTTTTAAAAATAATACTGGCCAGATTCTCATTGACCTGACTCCCTGACTTTTGGGTTGGATCTGCTAAAACCGTTTTATCTTTCTCCATGATGAAAGCATAGCCTTTTTGCCCAATTTTGATTTCTTTTAGTTTTTGGAGCAGGCTGTCAATTTCCATATCAAGACCAATGACACCTGAACCATCTTTCATTTTTTGGGCAATTGTGATAACCATTTTGCCTGTGGATGCTGCTACATATGGTTTTGTGATGACTTGTTTGCCGTTTTCTGCTTTCAATGCCTCTTGATACCATGGACGTTCTCTTGGATCATAGCCATCTGGCATCTTTTGAACTGGGTATTGCATAAACAATCCCTTTTCAGAGCCTGCATAGATCGCGGATACATCTTTTTCATTAATTTTTCCAAATTGCTGTAATTCTTTAATGGTCGCATTTCTATTTTTTTCTTGAAGGTTAGACGCTTTGAGCGAGTCTGTAAACAGTGTCACAGCATCTGATTTGTTTCCAATATTCTCATTGATTAAGGTATCAAATGCATTGACCTGACTCATCGCACTGCCCATAATCTGTTTGTCTAGCTCTGTCTTTGATGTAAAAAACGCACTAATTGTCAGTGCCACAGTTGGCAGGATAAGGACGACCAAAAAGGCAATGATTAATTTTTTTGAAATGGATGGTTTTTTGAACCATTGGATCATTTTTCCCATTTTAACTTTCCCCCTTTACTTCTCTAAAGTTATTATCGGATGAAAGGTGTATTTTTAGAGGCTGGAAATGACGTTTAAAAATAAAAAAAATACCCAGACAATTCTGGATATTTTTTCATCATTATTTAATTAATTTTAAATTGACTTGTGAGCTCTTTTAATTCTTCTGCCATGTTGGCAAGTGTCACAGAAGAAGAGGTGATTTCTTCCATAGATGCAAGCTGCTCTTCTGCGGAAGCCGCAATGTCCTGAATGTTTGCTGCGCTTTCTCTAGAGACTTGGCGCATCTCCTGCATCGCTTGTGAAACAAGCTTTGAACCGCTCGATAGGTCAATTGCTGTATCGTTTAATTGCGACAGTTTTTTCGACATTCCTTCTGCCGCCTCATAAATGTGCCGGAAGCTTTCTTTTGCTTCTTCTGTCATACCGAGTCCTGCGTTTACTTCTCGATTGACTGCTTTGAACATATCTTGAGATTTAGCAATTTCTAACACAATTTCCTGAATGAGCTTCTCAATTTCTTTCGCTGAATCTGCGGATTGGACAGCTAATTTCCTCACTTCTTCTGCAACGACGGAGAAACCGCGTCCTGATTCACCTGCTCTTGCTGCTTCAATTGCTGCATTAAGCGCAAGTAAGTTTGTTTGATCCGCAATGCCGTTAATGACATTTAAAATACTCGTAATATCTTTAGACTTGTATTCTAATTCTTTCATGACCTGCTCTGCTTCTTGTACGGATGTATCAATATGTTTCATTTGGCTTGCTGTGCTTTCAACAATTCGCCCGCCTTGACCAGCCGCCTCTGTTGATTGAAGTGAGACAGCAGCTACTTCAGATGAAGTGTGTGACATATCTTGTAATCCTTCGTTCATTGCCACAAGCTGATTCGTACTAGATTCGACTTTCTCGTTTTGTGCTTCATTTCCATTTGAAAATTGTTCAATCGACATCGTAATATGCTCTGTTGCTTGACTTGTTTGGCTGGCACTTGCCGTCAGCTCCTCTGAAGCCGAAGCCACGTTGTCGACAGATTGCTGTACAGCGCGAATGACGTCACGAAGAGATTCACTCATCTTGCTGAAGCTTCTTGTGAGATCTCCTATTTCATCCTTCGATTTGGTTTCGAGGGTTTCTGTTAAATCCCCTTCACTCACCTTTTCTGAGAAATCAACAAGCCTTCTCAGTCCAATAGTGATGGAGCGAACGATGAAGAAGATAGTGATACCGCCAAGGATAAATGAAGAAATTAAAAGAATAATGGCAGAATTCCAAACTGGCTGTGCTGCTTCTTCTGTTTCTGATACAAACATCGTTCCAGCAATTTTCCAACCTGTTAAATCATTTGTCACAAAAACGAGACGTTTTTGTTCTCCTTTATTCTCATAAGTTGATGTTCCTTCTTTTCCGCTGTAAAGGATAGATGAAATATTTCCTGTGACCTTAGATCCTGACTTTTCTTCTGGATGGGCTACAATTTGTTTGCTTTTATTTGCAATAATTGGATATCCTTCTCGTCCAATTTTAATTTCTTTTATTTTATCAACAATGTCTTGCACATCAATGTCGATTCCGATCGCTCCCGACCCGTCCTTCAGGCGCTGGGCAATCGTGACCACCATGCCGTTTGTTGTAGCAGAAATGTATGGATTGGTGACAACTGGCTCACCTTTTTCATCCTGCATCGCTTGCTGATACCAATCGCGTGTTGTTGGGTCATAGCCTTTTGGCATGTCTACTTTAGGAAACTGAATGAAATCACGATTTTTACTTGCTGCATAAAATCCAACCACATCATCTTCGTTGATTTTGCTGTATATTTCAAAATGCTCATACAGTTCGTCCTGGTTTTTCTTTTTAAAGTCTGCAGCAGTAGTTGTTTGAGTAAAAAGTTTCACCGCGTTTTCTTTATTCAAAAGCTTTTGCTCGATCATGTCATTCATCTCATTGACTCTTGCTTTTGCTCCGTACATGATTTCATGATCTAATTCTTCTTTGGCAATCTGATATGAAATCGTACTGAGTGTAATGATTGGCAAGACGAGAACAAGTGTGAATGAAATAATCAGCCTTTTGGAAATCGATGGTTTTTTCAACCATTTTATTGCATTTTTCATGTTTTTCCTCCTTTTAAACGATATGTTTTATATCGGACAGCTTCATAGTATTTTCATGTTTTTCAAATAAAAAGGATGCTATTTTGTTTATTTTCACAAATTGATTCCTTGCCCAAGCACCCTGCATACGCTAATACAAAAGGGGGCGCTTTTCATATGATTATCCTTTCAGGACAGCCAGTGACAAATGAGCAGCTGGCATCGTTTCAGCTAGAGGGACAAAAGCGGATTATTTTGATGCAGTTACAGGCCTCGAATGATACGTTCCGCTATAGGCAAGCATCTGATTTGCTATTTGAGGTCACTTTAAGATCGAACATTATGAATGCTGCAAGAGATTTGAATAAGAGTGGTGCCTCATTTGCCATCTTTCAAAGATCGCGTGCAAATGATGCGTTTTGGCGTGTATCGGAAGCAGGAGCACTAGAGCTGCGCTATCAAGTGGAGCCATCTAGAGGCATTAAAGACATTTTTGAAAATGGTTCAAAATATGCATTTGAATGCGCAACGGCGATTGTCATTGTGTTTTATATGGGGGTCTTGCAAACAGTAGGAGAGGAGAAGTTTAATCGAAGACTCCGCAGTTTAACACTGTATGACTGGCACTATGATACTTTGTCGATTTATACAGAGCGCGGGAATGATTTTATCTATGGGGATTGCTTATATTTCGAAAATCCAGAGTTTAGCTATCAGCAGTCGCAATGGCGCGGGGAAAATGTGATTTACTTAGGAGAAGATCAATATTACGGTCATGGGCTTGGGATTTTAACAGCGGCAGAAATTATCGACAAACTGAATAAGAGAAGACGTCCAGGTGCAGTTCAATCCGCTTATTTATTACCGCAGACTACCCGGATGGATGTGATTTATCTCAGGCAAATGTTTGGCAGCTAAAAAAAGCCTCTTGTCTATTGGTTATGACAAGGGGCTTTTGTATGCCTTGCGTTTACGATAATTTTGTAGTGTTCCTAGCATCGTGTTCGCAAGGATCTCCATCTCTTCTAAATCTTTTCTTGTGACCGGCGAGTCGTGCCGGCTCCATTTCACGTATCGAACAAAATAGTAATGACGAATGGGCGTAAGGACAGCAGGAGATTGTGGAAAGTCATCAAACCAAAATTCAATCTGGCCTTTTTTTCGGTAGGAATGTTTTAAGATGTCCATCCTGTCACACCACCCATCATGATTTTATGTCTGCGTCAGTTCGTGCATGATGTCTTCAACGCTTAAAATCGAGTGAATACGTCCAACGCCCTGTCCTGCCCAAAGAGCCATTTGATCAGGGTTACCGCCGGCAGCAGCTGCTTTTCGCATCGGTGTTGTGCATACATGCTGAACTGGATAAGGAAGAACCCTATCTTCATGCAGGCTTTCACCCTCCATCCACTGATTCACAATACCTCTCGCTCTTTTCCCAGAAAAAAGCCTTGTCACCCTTGTTTCACTGCCTTCTGCCTGTAAAATAGCCTTCTTGTATACCTCTGCTGCAGCACTTTCCTGGCTGGCTAAAAACCGTGTTCCGATTTGAACCGCATCCGCTCCAAGCGCTAGCGCTGCTTTCACACCTGATCGGTCCGTAATGCCTCCTGCGGCAATCAAAGGCAAACGACAGAGCGGTTTGACATCAGAAAATAGACTGATTAGTCCCAGCAGGGCGTCTCCTTTTGCATGTAAAAATGTGCCGCGGTGCCCCCCTGCTTCACTTCCTTGCAGAACAATGGCATCCATTCCTTTTTCCTCTAGAAGCAGTGCTTCCTCTTTTGTTGTGGCAGTTCCAATCAAAAAGATTCCCTTTTGTTTTAAGCGATGAATCGTTTGTTCATTTGGACAGGCGAATGTAAAGGAAACGATCGGAACGTCTTCTTCCAGAAGAATGTTGATTTTCTGTTCAAAATCATCCCACAATTCTTCTTCGCTTGGCATCCTATGAGCTTCGGGCCATACAGGCAGTCTCTTCTCCCAGAACGCCACATCCTCTTTTTTGACATCTGGAATTGGCTCTGGTACAAACACATTGACCTGAAACAGGCGAGATGTCAGCTGTTTGACCTGTCTAATCTGCTGTCTCAAATCGTCAGGCTGCACATATCCACTTGCCAGGCTGCCAAGCCCTCCGTATTCTGAAACAGCGGCTGCCAGCTGCGGTGTCACAGCCCCTCCTGCCATTGGCGCTTGAATGATTCCATGTTCGATTTTCGGTAACCTTTTGATATCCCCCATTTATTCCCCTCATCTCTTACTCGTTTGCTGACACTTGTACATAAAAATGACGATGTCTTGGCCCGTCAAACTCACAGAAATAGATTCCCTGCCACGTGCCAAGCACAAGATCCCCATCATGAATGAGAACATGCTGAGACGCCCCCATATAACTCGCTTTCATATGTGCTGCCGTATTTCCTTCCATGTGGCGGTCCTTTGGATGTTCCCACGGAAAGACTTCATCAAGCCGGCGGAGCATATCCCGTTTCACATCTGGGTCTGCATTTTCATTAATGGTCATCCCTGCTGTCGTATGTGGACAATAGACGATGACAGTTCCGTTTTGTATGCCTGTTTCTCTGACATAATGGCGAACCTCGTGTGTGACGTCGATCATGTCATCGCGTCTGTCTGTTTGTATATTGATTTTTTTCATTTGAGCTGCTCCTTTTTGAAGTTTCTATAAAACCATACCCTTTTTATGTGAAATCAATCAACGGCAATCAGCAGAAAACAAATCCTCTTACATAAATTTTACCAAGCAAAAAAACCTCGTCAAGCAATGCGAGGTTTTTAAGAAAAGTGAACCTTTTTGACTTCAATGGTTCGAATATGGTGGTCTTCAGCATCCATGATGGTAAATTCACAGCCTTCTGCTTCAATCGTATCTCCAATGTCAAAATCAAATTTATGTGTCATCATCCAGCCAGCAATTGTATCAACATCATCATTTTCAATGGCTAAATCCAATAAATCATTTACTTCATCAATCAATGCTTTCCCATCCATCACATAATGGAAATCACCTTTTTTAACGATGTGAGGTGTTTCATCCTGATCATATTCATCTCGAATCTCTCCGACAATTTCCTCTAATATGTCCTCCACTGTGACAAGTCCTGCTGTTCCTCCGTATTCGTCTACGAGCACTGACATATGAATCCGTTCCTTTTGCATCAAAATGAGCAATTCTTGAACGGGCGTACTTTCAATCACTCGTATCACTGGACGCATTAAGTCTTCAATCGATACATCTTGATTTAGGAAGCTGGCCTTAAATACATCTTTGCTATTAATAACACCAATCACATGATCTTTGTCTTCTTTAATAACAGGGTAGCGTGTGTACCTTTCGTTCAGCATATAATGGGTCACGTCTTCTAGGGTCTGTTCAATCTCTATGGCTGAAATTTCTGTACGCGGGATCATAATCTCTCTCGCCACTCGGTTATCAAATTCAAAGATTTTATTCACATATTTGTACTCAGATTGGTTAATCTCACCCTTCTCATAGCTTTCAGATAAAATGAGACGCAATTCTTCCTCACTGATCGCCACTTCATGTTCTTTGACAGAATGATAACCAAATAATTTCACGATGCTTCGTGCAGCCCCATTTAATGCTTTAATAAACGGGTACATGACTTTATAGAAAAAGATGAGTGGTTTTGCTGTTACAAGGCTGACCGCCTCTGCCTTTTGAATGGCAATTGTTTTAGGCGCGAGTTCTCCAACCACGACATGTAAAAACGTAATGATCACAAATGCGATGATAAACGAAAGGATGTCAGTCAATGCGGAATGAAGCCCGATTTTTTCAAACAGCGGATGCAGAAAATGCTCCACCGTCGGCTCGCCCAGCCACCCTAAGCCTAAAGCCGTGATGGTAATTCCAAGTTGACAGGCGGATAAATATTCGTCGAGATTTGATATCAGCTTTTGAACATGGATGGCTCTCTTATCACCGCTTTCGATCAGCTGGTTGATTTTAGAGCCTCTAATTTTCACAATCGCAAATTCAGTGACAACAAAAAATGCTGTCGCAGCAATGAGTAATATGACTAAAAATACGTTTAAAATATACAAAAAAACCCTTACCTAACACTGGTAAGGGCTCACCTCCTCTGGCATCAATTAATCATTACGGCCATTTAGGAAGATCATTACAAAACGGAGCAATTCAAACAGGGAGACAAGGGCCGCTGCCACGTACGTCAGAGCTGCAGCATTTAACACCTTGTTCACGCCTCTTTCTTCACTGCTTCTAATGATTCCTTCTGAAACAATGATATCTTTTGCACGAGAACTTGCATTAAACTCGACAGGCAATGTCACAAGCTGAAAGAATACAGCTGCTGAGAACAAAATGATCCCAAGCCCGATTAAGTTAAGGCTGCTGAGCAAAATTCCACCAAGGAAAAGAAGCGGAGCAACACCAGATGCAAAGTTCACGACAGGAAAGATCTTATGTCTCAAAACAAGCGCACCATAGGATTCCTGATGCTGCAAGGCATGTCCAACCTCGTGTGATGCGACTGAAATGGCCGAAATGGAGTGGCCGTAGTACACAGGTTCAGATAAACGAACCACACGCTGCGTCGGGTCGTAATGATCAGTCAAAGTTCCTCTTACCGGTTCAACAGGCACGTCGTATAACCCGTTGCGATCTAAAATATATCGAGCGGTTTCAGCACCTGTTTTCATACTGGATGCTTCAACCTTTGAATACTTTTCAAAATTATTCTTTACTTTAAATTGTGCCCAAAATGATAATCCCAATGCGGCAAATGTTAAAAAATAAAAAAACAGCATGCTCATCAGCTTCCTTTTATTTTATATATTTATTTACAATTTTAATGACTTTTATGTACCATGTACAGCAAAAAGCACTAGGTCTTTTTCAGGGGAATAACCGCACCAATGATAAAGAAGAACACACCTAAGCAAGCTGTATAAAAAGTCACTGTACCATAAAGGTCTTGAAAAAAGTGCAGCCATGAAAAATCATTCATAAAATGATTCACAGCATTTAAATCAAACACGAGTAAGATGACAGCTGATGATAAAAAGTGCGCGCCAATAAAAAGAAGTACGGTCTTTTGAACGAACGTCATTCGAATTCCCTCCTTCTTCTCCCTTATTTTAAGATATGGGTTCTATTTCAATACATGACGAAGATGAAAAAATGTTTCCTCAATCGGGCATACTGACATTAGCAGTCTCCTGAAAGGAAGAGTTCGATGAAATCAAACCGTATCTTTATTGCTTGGCTAAGGTGGCCGCTTTACCTTCGAATTGCCATCATCATCTGTTTCTTGCTTCTCTTTTTTGGACAATTAATCGTTTTACTTGAACCGAAGCAGTATCATACGATCTTTGATGGGATCTGGTGGGCGCTTATTACAGTCTCTACGGTTGGCTACGGTGATTTCGTGCCGCAAACCATGCCAGGGCAGTTGGCGGGTATGGCGCTCATTTTTATCGGTGCCAGCTTTGTTACCGCTTATTTCGCCACTCTTGCCGCCGCTGTGTTCAGCAAGCAGCACCATTATGTTGAGGGCAAGGTAGCCTTTAAGGGGAAAGGACACCTGATTATCGTCGGCTGGAATGAGAAGACGAACAAACTGCTTCAGTCGTTTCAAACGATTGATCCAGCCATGCCGATTGTGCTGATTGATGACTCCTTGAAAGAGGGGCCTCTTTTGGAAAATGTTCATTTTATTAAAGGACATGGCACCGAAGATGTCACACTGCGCAAAGCCAACATTACCGGTGCAGATGCACTGATGATTACCGCGGATCAGCATGAAAATGAAGTGACAGCCGATATGCAGAGTGTTTTAACCTTACTTGCAGCAAAAGGATTAAACCCTTCGCTATATTGTTTAATTGAAATCTTAACAGATCGTTACGTTAAAAATGCCGAGCGTGCCGGCGCCAACCAAGTCATTCATACCTCTGATGCCGTCAATCATTTAATGGTTGAACATTTTCTTATAAAGGAACAGCTTACGGCGTTAACGAAAAAACGACAAATGACCTTGCATAAACACGTCACGATCATACCTGTACCGGCTTCATTGGCTGGAGAAACATTCTTAACAGCGCTCCATCACTTTTTAGAGCATCATGTAATTATCGTCGGCGTACAAAAAAAAGAAGGACCCATGATGAATCCTCCCTTTGGCTATGAGCTTCATCCAGAGGATGAACTGATCAGCCTTTAAAGCAGTGCGTCTTCTAATTCCTTGACGAGCGAAAAGCCAATCTCAGCATAAGCCTTTGATACATCTCCATCTTTCTCTTTTGGTTCTTGGAACTGGTTAAAGGATGCGCCCACATTTCCAACCATCGCATGATCATCTAACTTGTCTTGATATACATGCTTTAAGAGAAATGGATGTCCCATTTTCACCACAACACCTGGCTGATCGAGCTGGCCTTTCTCGGCTGTAAAAGGAACTCTGAGAAAGGTATAGCCATCACGATTATCAATTTTATAATCAAAATACCCGTGATCATAATCCCAGTTGCCATTAATGACATAACCGAGCGGCTTCATCGTTTCTTCTAAATGGTAAAGTGAAAAGCTTTCACCAGGCAGCCTGGATGGTACATGAATCATACGAAACCCTCCTTTTTGTATAGGGTTCGTTAAAGAGAGGAATTCATACATTTCCCCCTCGTGATTTGTACATTGTTTGAAAACGCGGCATCAAATAGGCTTTGATTGAATGATTGATTCGTCTCGTTATCACTGCCGGAACCTGCTGTTTCCTTCGTAGCACTAATAGAACAAATGCGTCCGACATTGCCAAAGTTAACGATCGCCTGGCCAGAAATATCATGAATATAAATATGATTCGTCCTCATTTTTCACCCTCCTCCATTCATTATTCTATGTACAGAACACAGGGAAGCTTGCACAGGAACCTGAAGAAAACAAAAAAGGCACACCCTTATGAAAAGGTGTGCTTTTTCGTTCTTATGATTGTTTTAAACGGCTTTCAAGCTCTGCTTTTTTCTCTTCGAAGCCTGGTTTTCCTAGTAAAGCAAACATATTCACTTTATAAGCTTCTACTCCAGGCTGATCAAATGGATTGACGCCTAGTAAATATCCAGACATCGCACATGCTTTCTCAAAGAAGTAAACAAGGTATCCGAATGTATAAGCATCCATCTCAGGAATTGTCACGATGAGATTCGGTACTTTTCCATCTGTATGGGCAAGCATTGTTCCTTCAAATGCTTTTTTATTGACGAAATCAACCGTTTTTCCTGCCAGGTAGTTCAAGCCATCAAGGTCTTGTTCTTCTGCTTCAATCACAAGCTCATGTCGAGGCTTGTCTACATTCACGATTGTTTCAAACAAGTCTCTTCTTCCTTCTTGAACATATTGACCAAGTGAATGAAGATCTGTTGAGAAGTTAGCAGATGAAGGATAGATTCCTTTTTCATCTTTCCCTTCACTTTCACCGAATAATTGCTTCCACCATTCTGAGAAATATTGAAGGCCTGGCTCATAGTTAATCAGCATTTCAATTGTTCTGCCTTTATTGTAAAGGACATTGCGGACGACAGCATATTGGTAAGCCGCATTTTCAGAAAGCTCAGATGAAGCGAAGTCTTCGCTTGCTTTTGCCGCACCTTCCATCATCTGATCAATGTCTGCTCCGCTCACAGCGATTGGCAAAAGGCCGACTGCTGTTAACACAGAATAGCGTCCACCAACATCATCAGGGATGATAAATGATTCATAGCCTTCTTCAGTTGCTAATGTTTTCAGTGCACCGCGTGCCTTGTCAGTTGTCGCATAAATACGTTTTTTCGCTTCATCAGCACCGTATTTTTCAATGAGGAGCTTTTTAAAGATGCGGAACGCAATGGCTGGCTCTGTTGTTGTACCAGATTTTGAAATCACGTTAATGGAGAAATCTGCATCTTCCAATAGATCCATCACATCTGTTAAATAAGAAGAACTGATGTTGTTTCCAATAAAAATGATTTGCGGTGTCTTGCGCTTGCCTTTTGGCAAAGTGTTATAGAAAGAATGGTTCAAAAACTCAATCGCCGCACGTGCACCTAGATATGACCCGCCGATTCCGACAACGAGCAGGACGTCAGAGTCAGACTTAATTTTGTCTGCACTTTTTTTAATGCGGGCAAATTCTTCGCGGTCATATTGCTTCGGCAAGTCCACCCAGCCTAAATAATCACTGCCTGCACCCGTTTGTTCATGAATATTATGATGGGCTACCTTCACAAAATCTTTTAAATATGTAAGCTCATGTTCTTGAAAGAAAGGTAACGCTTTCGAGTAGTCAAATTGAATATGTGTCATCGCTTGTAAGCCCTCCATTACGTTAGTTCTGTCCCTTTCACTTTAGCGGAACTAGCTTTTGAAATCAAGTGATCGTCACTGGCATGGCAAAAAGCCGCTTCTCTGGATGAGAAGCGGCAATCTGGATTATAAAGAAGCTTTCAAAATAGATAGAATGTCATCACGATTAAGTTTCATAAAGTTTCCAAAACCACCGTATTCCATTTCTTTTGCTGCAATGTCGGCAATTTTGTCCAGCTGATCTTCACCAATGTCATAATCCGCTAAACGGCTTGGTGCACCAAGGCTTGTCCAGAACGCTGACAGTTTGTCGATTCCTTCTAATGCGATGTCACGATCTGACTTTCCTTCTGTTTCGATGTCAAACATGTTCAGCATAAGGTTTTTAAAACGTTCTACATTATGATCGAGGGTGTGGCGCATCCAGTTTGGGAAGAGGATGGCAAGCCCGCCTGCATGCGGAATGTCATAGACAGCCGATACAGCATGCTCAATCGTATGGGACGCCCAGTCGCCAAAGTAACCCATTT
The DNA here is from genome assembly GCF_038008825.1 of Bacillus sp. FSL M8-0166. Taxonomy (NCBI): domain Bacteria; kingdom Bacillati; phylum Bacillota; class Bacilli; order Caryophanales; family Bacillaceae; genus Bacillus; species Bacillus sp. FSL M8-0166. Next base: position 31,726 of record NZ_JBBOZZ010000002.1, on the reverse strand, counting down.
GCAGCGTGCCATTTAGGGCAATCGTTCCTGCATATAGAATGGTTTCACGATGCTCATAGTTTTGTAAGTCCTCCAGCATCTTTGGTGCTGTTTCAATGACTGTTTGAAGAACAGCAAAACACATCCGATCCTGTAAAGGCGTGTTTTTCACATTGTGGAAGTATTGCTCAAAGACGTGGCTCATCATATCGACCATACCATACACCGTCTGGTTTTCTGGCACAGAATACGTATGCTCAGGGTCTAGAATCGAAAAAGCAGGGTGAGTGACTGAGCTGCCCCACACATATTTTTCATTTGTTTCCCAGTTTGTGATGACAGAGTCTGGATTCATTTCTGAACCAGTTGCTGCAAGTGTCAGCACTGTGCCAAACGGCAATGCTTTTTGAGCGGTTATTTTCTTTGAAATAATATCCCACACATCACCGTCATACTCTGCTCCGGCTGCAATCGCTTTTGTACAGTCGATCACACTTCCGCCGCCGACGGCTAATAAGAAATCAATGTTCTCATTTTTGCAGATATTGATTCCCTTTTTCACTGTTGTGAGGCGCGGGTTTGGTTCAACGCCAGACAGCTCATACACTTCAGCATCTGCTTCATTTAACGCACTGATGACATTGTCATAAAGACCATTTTTCTTAATGCTGCCTCCGCCATATACAAGTAACACTCGTTTTCCATAACGAGCGAGTTCGCTTTTGAGTCCTTCTAGCTGTCCTTTTCCAAACATCAATTTTGTTGGATTATAGTAAATAAAATTCTCCATCTGTTGAAACATCTCCTTACAACGAATATATCCAAAAACATGAAAGACTACTGTAACATATGTACACGATGAACTCAAAAAAAGATAACTGCCCGCAAGCAGCTATCTTTTGTTGTTCAATTATAAAGAAGCGTTCAAAATGGCTAAAACATCTTCTTTGTTTAGCTTTTTAAATTGACCAAATTCACCGCGTGCCATTGCACGGTCTGCAATTAAATCAATTTTCTCATCGTTGATGTCATAATCCGCTAAACGGCTTGGTGCACCAAGACTTGTCCAGAAAGCTGACAGCTTGCCAATTCCTTCTAAGCCGACTTCTTCGTCTGTTTTGCCCGCAGGGTCTACATCGAATACACGCACCGCTAATTGTTTAAAACGGCCTGGGTTTTCTTGAATCACATGTTTCATCCAGTTCGGGAACAAGATCGCAAGTCCGCCTGCATGAGGGATATCATAAACAGCAGATACTGCATGCTCAATGTTATGAGAAGCCCAGTCACCACGTGCCCCCATTGAAAGCATTCCATTAAGCGCAATTGTGCCAGTGAATAAAATCGTTTCACGCAGCTCGTAGTTCTCTAGATCGTTGATCAACTTCGGTGCCGTTTCAATGACAGTGCGAAGAAGTCCTTCACACATACGATCTTGGTAAGGTGTATTTTCTGTGTGATGGAAATATTGTTCGAACACATGTGACATCATGTCAACCATGCCATAAATCGTATGGTTTTTAGGCACAGTGAATGTGTTGACTGGATCAAGAATAGAGAATTTCGGGAAAACTGCTGGACTTCCCCAGCCATACTTCTCATTTGTTTCCCAGTTTGTGATGACTGATCCAGAGTTCATTTCAGAGCCTGTTGCGGCAAGTGTTAGCACAGTACCGAACGGAATAGCTTCCATAGGGACGTGCTTGCGTGTCACGATATCCCAAGCATCTCCATCGTACTTCGCACCAGCTGCAATTGCTTTTGTCGCATCAATGACACTGCCGCCGCCGACTGCCAAAATAAAATCAATGTCGTTCTCTTTGCAAAGCTCGACCCCTTTTCTTACTGTTGTTAAGCGCGGGTTTGGCTCCACACCAGCAAGTTCAGTGATTGCAGCTCCTGATTCTTTTAGGATGCTGACAACTTGGTCATAAAGGCCGTTTCGTTTAATACTGCCTCCACCATATACAAGTAATACGTTTTTTCCGTAGTGTTTGAGTTCATCTGAAAGGGCTGATACTTCTCCCTTTCCAAAAATTAATTTCGTTGGGTTCCAATAAGTAAATCGATCCATGTGATCTCCTCCTCGCGCTACATTATGCGCCTCATTCATTCCAAAAGTAAAGTAATTTGCTTTCATCCATTTTCTTACGCATAGTTTGGCTAAAAATCTGCAAAATATAAATGTATTGATGCTGTAGCGAAAGGAGGAATCACGATGAGTGCTATTCAGCGTATTGCCCTCGTGCTCACGATTATCGGTGCTATTAACTGGGGACTAATCGGCTTTTTTCAATTTGACTTAGTAGCAGCGATCTTTGGCGGACAAGGTTCTGCATTATCACGTATTATTTATGGTCTTGTTGGAATTGCAGGTCTTGTCAACCTTGGTCTGTTGTTCAAACCAAGCGAAGAAGCTGTTCGCCGTGACGAGCCGAATCCAGAAGTTCGTTAAATAAAAGGACATAAAAAAGGCTGCCTGTATGAGGCAGCCGAAGGCACCGTTTGAAGCGGTGCTTTTTTATTATTTCTTGATAAGGTCTTTACGGTTTGATTGCTCAATCCACTCTTCAAGTTTATCTTTAAGCGTATTGAAACCTTGTGGTGCAGCAGCTTCTTCTTTCACTTGCTGTGGTCTTTGTTTCTTTGGTTTGCTTTCTTTTCTTTCAGGTGCATCTTGTGTCGCACGGATAGAAAGGCTGATTTTACCTGCATTTTCATCAACAGAAAGAACTTTTACTTGTACTTCGTCACCAATTGAAAGGTGCTCATTGATGTCTTTTACAAAGCCATGTGTGACTTCAGAAATATGCACAAGTCCTTGAGTTTCTTCATCTAATGCAACAAACGCACCATACGCTTGTAATCCTGTTACTTTACCAGTGTAAACACTGCCTACTTCAAACTTTGTCGCCATGATAACAACTCCTAAATAAATGTTTTAATATTCGTTTATACGCAATTAAAAACTATATCACAGAACGGGCAGTTACGCAAAATATTTTTTAAATGGGTTTAGATGAGATCAAAAGGGGGAATACCTGAAAACAAGAATGCTTTCTAGTATTCCCCCCTAATTTGTGAGGCATGAGTCCATTTGGATTGATGCCTTTTTTTATTTTAAGATGGCTGATGCTTCTTCCTTCACTTGTCCAGCCTGCAAAAAGCGCTGAATTCTTGAAAGTGATTCCTGAAGATGATCAAGTGACGAAGCATATGAACAGCGAATATGACCTTCACCGCTCGGTCCGAATACATTCCCGGGAACAACGGCCACTTTTTCACTTAGGAGCAGTTCCTCAGCAAATTGTTCTGATGTCATGCCTGTGCTTTTAATCGATGGGAACGCGTAAAACGCTCCGTTTGGTTGGTGGCATGTGAGTCCTAGTTCATTAAGGGAGCCGACAAACAAATTACGGCGCCTTCTGTAGCTTTTCTTCATTTTCTCTACATCTTCAAGTCCATTTTTTAATGCTTCTTCTGCCGCATATTGTGCCATCGCCGGCGCGCACATCATAGAATATTGATGTATTTTCAGCATGGCATCGCGCAGTACAGGTGGTGCTGCCACATATCCTAAGCGCCAGCCCGTCATGGCAAACCCTTTAGAAAAGCCTGAAATCAAGATCGTTCTTTCCTTCATATCTTGAATGGCCGCGACGCTTGTAAAAGCTTCATCGTACGTCAGCTCTGCATAAATCTCATCCGTAATAATGAGCAGGTCATGCTCTTTCGCAAATTGAGCAATATCTTCAAGCTCTTCCTTTGAATAAACAGACCCAGTTGGATTTGATGGTGAGCAAAGCAAAATTGCTTTTGTCTTCGGCGTCAGCTTTGTGCGAAGATCCGCAGAATCTGCTTTGAAATCTTTTTCAGCGGATGTACTTAAATAGACAGGCACTCCGCCTGCAAGTGTCGTAAGTGCCCCGTATGCTACGAAACAAGGCTCTGGAATGATCACTTCATCCCCGCTGTTTAAAATCGCACGAAAGGCCAAATCAAGTGCCTGGCTTCCGCCAACTGTGATAATGAGTTCCTCTTCTGGACTGTAGTCAATGTGAAACCGCTTATATAAATAGTGGCTCAGTTCTTTTCGCAAAGAAATTAAACCGGCATTCGCTGTATAAGAGGTCAGTCCTTGTTCTAATGACATAATACTTGCTTCTCTGACATTCCAAGCTGTCACGAAATCTGGCTCGCCGACACCAAGGGAGATAACCCCTTCCATTGTGGCAGCCAAATCAAAGAATTTCCGAATACCTGACGGCTGAATGCTTTGTACCGTTTCAGATAAATAAGACTTTTTCATTTAAGGAGACACCACGATTCTTTTGTCATCGTCTCCTGTTTCAAACACTTTCCCATCATGTTTATATCTTTTCAAAATAAAGTGGGTAGTTGTTGAAACAACGGAATCTAGTGTCGATAATTTTTCAGATACGAAGCGGGCAATATCAGACATAGATCTTCCGCGGATTACAACGGATAAATCGTAAACACCTGACATGAGATAGACAGACTCCACTTCCTGAAACCGATAAATTCGTTCAGCAATTTCATCAAATCCGACGCCTCTTTTTGGTGTCACTTTTACATCAATCATTGCTGTAACGCCTTCATGACCATCCACTTTTCGCCAGTCAATCATGGTTGAATAATCAATAATGACTTTTTGATCTTCAAGTTTTTGAATGATGGCTTCGGCTTCTTCTGTTGTCACGCCTGCCATTTTTGCAATTGTATTTAAGTCGGCGCGGCTGTTTTCATCTAAAATCTCTAATATTTCAGTTTCTTTTTCTGTTAGTTTCATTTGATTTCACACCTCAGATTATAAAAGCTAGTTTTAAAAAATCTTCTGAACATTATAGCACGTTTTTCCCATTATGCTAAGCAGGGAAAAGATTCTAATAATAGCTTAAAATCCACTTTTTAGGGTACAATACAGTCACCTAACAGAGAGAGTATCAAGTATCGGAGTGAAGAATGTGGACATTGTTCAGCCAGCTTATATGAAAAGTACATTCGGTTTAGATATCTATTACGAGCACTATCCAAATGAGGGCAAGAAGACTTTGATCTTAATTCACGGTCTCTTCTCTTCTACCTTCAGCTATCGAAAGCTCATCCCGCTTCTAAAACAGGACTTCAATTTAATTGCGATTGATCTGCCGCCATTTGGACAGTCCGAGAAGTCGAATACGTTTATTTACAGCTATCGCAACATGGGGAAAATTATTATTGAGCTAGCTGGTTATTTACAGATTCAGCATGCGATTCTAGTGGGTCATTCAATGGGTGGACAGATCGCCTTATACGCTGCTTCTGAACGGCCGGACCTATTTGAAAAGGCGGTTCTTTTGTGCAGCTCTGGATATTTGAATAAGTCAAAAAGATCACTTGTTTACAGCACATATATTCCTTATTTTTATCTGTATCTAAAAAGAAAGCTTTTAAAGCAGGGCATTATGAAAAATTTAACGGCTGTTGTGCATGATCATTCCATCATTGATCAAGAGATGGTCGATGGATATTTAAAGCCGTTTTCAGATGATCAAATCTTTCGGGGGATATTTCGTTTGATTCGGCACCGGGAAGGAGATTTAACCTCGGACGTTTTAAAGAAAATGGAAACACCCGTGCTGCTCATTTGGGGCGAGGAAGATCGAATCGTTCCCATTCAAATAGGCGAAAGACTGCACAAAGATCTGCCAAATTCGACCTTACATGCATTAAAAAAAACCGGGCACCTCATTCCTGAGGAAAATCCGGTCTTTGTGTCTGATCAAATCGGACATTTCAGCCTGTCTTAGCGTGAACAGGAGCTGCTGTCTCGTATGACAAAAAGCTGATTCGCTGTATGCTGACAGCTCTCTATCGGAAGAAGCTGTTCAAATGAGTGATGGTAGATGGCTTGAATCTCTTTTGCTAAAGATAACGGGTCTTCTGCGTCGTATAATGCACTGATGACGTCAGCAGGCTCCGTTTCATAAAAATCCTCTCCATAATGAAAAGGGTCCCATGCCTTAATAAATTGAATCATCTCTTCTACAGCTTGACTATCTTTCATCGGTATCACCGCTTATAATAAATTTTGTGATGTTTATTTTAGCACAACCAAGAATGGTTGAAAAACAGCTAGAGGTGGGTTTCATGAATTTCGACGAACAGATCATACGTAAAGGTTCAAAATCAGTGAAATGGGATCAGGCAGAGTCTTTGTTCCTGACAACAGATGCCCTCCCGATGTGGGTGGCCGATATGGATTTTAAAGCACCTCAGGTCGTCCTTGATGCATTGAAAGAGCGATTAGATCATGGCGTTTTTGGCTATGCATTTCAAGATCAGGATACGCAGCAGGCAGTAGCTGGCTGGCTCAAAAGAAGACATGGATGGACAATTCAGACAGATGCCGTCACCTTCACACCAGGAATCGTAACGGCACTTAGTTTTGCTGTTCAAGCCTTTACAGCACCGCATGACGAAGTAGTTATACAGTCACCAGTGTATACACCTTTTTATCAAATGATTGAGCGAAATGGACGTACAGTCTTAGCCAATCCCTTAAAAATAGAAAACGACCGCTATATGATGGATTTTGATGATTTAGAGAAAAAGCTGAGCAGACCACAAGCAAAGCTCATGTTCCTATGCCATCCGCATAATCCGTCCGGAAGAGCATGGTCAAAAGAGGAATTAAAGCGAGTCGGAGACCTATGTGTGAAGCATGGAGTCACAGTCGTTTCAGATGAGATTCACTCGGATTTGATGCTTTACGGGAAGCAGCATGTGCCCTTCGCCAGCCTTTCTGACGACATTGCACATATCACGGTAACGTGTATTGCGCCGAGTAAAACCTTTAATCTAGCGGGGCTTCAAGCATCTGCCATTATCATTTCAGATGAAGAAAGAAGAACCCTTTTCACCAATGAATTGCAAAGAAACGGACTGTCCAAACTGAATGCATTTGCGATTCCTGCGATGGAAGCAGCATACCGCCACGGGGATGAGTGGCTTAATGCCCTTGTTCTTTATCTCGAAGGCAACATGAAGATGGCGATGGACTATATTGACGAATATCTTCCAAATATGCGTTATATGAAACCAGATGCTTCTTATTTATTGTGGCTGGACATTCGGGATTATCAATTCAGTCAAGCGGAATTGAAACGGAATCTGCTGAAAAAAGGGAAAGTGATCCTAGAGCTTGGCCACGTGTACGGACACGAAGGAGACGGCTTTATTCGGATAAATCTCGGCTGTCCTGCTTCAACAGTAAAAGAAGGACTGAAACGTCTTCATCAAGCATTCACGCTATCAGCTGAATAAGACCTATACGATAGAAAGAACATCCTAACGGGTGTTCTTTTTAAAGAAAAAAACCCTCCTTTTATCATATCTACTTTGTACATGAAATGATATAATGAGAGGAATTACAATTATTTACGAGGAGAGCATTTAAATGGAAATGTTCAAGGATTTTCTGCTCCATGTATCTTTTATTCTATTTCCAATCTTTTTATATCATGCGCTATGGCTAAGCCGGACCCCTGCTCATTTCCCAAAAACGAATAAACTGCTTATCACAGTATTCGCATCCATCTCTTCAGCACTATGTATTATGTATCCAGTTGGTTCGATTTTAGATTTGCAGACTGGGCTTCAATCCATTCCCCTTGTACTTGCTATTTTATACGGAGGATACATGGTGGGGATCGTTGCCATCTTGATAAGCATCATTGTCAAATTCGTGATGTACGGCTCTTTCTTATGGATTGGACTCATCGTTGTCCCAATTTACTTTTTCATCCCATTCCTGTTCTACCGAAAATGGTATCAATATTCGAAGCTGAATAAGCTTTTTTACGGAGTGCTTATCGGTTTATCCAAAGGATTCTTTATTTACATTGGACTGCTTGCGGTCAGCTTAATGGCATACAGCCCAGCTTTTATTATGCAGCAAAAGCTCCTTGAGTTATTTTTCTCAACTCTTTACTACATATTCTTTCTTGTGCTCAGTATCTATTCTATTGAATTCGTGAAAGAAAATGCGGAAATGAGAACACAGCTTGTCCAGTCAGAAAAACTGACCATTGTAAGTGAACTTGCTGCAAGTGTCGCCCATGAAGTACGCAATCCGCTGACAGTTGTGAGAGGCTTTATTCAATTGCTCTTTTCGAGTGATCATACGAAAGAGCCACCTGCCAATAAAGATTATAAAAATCTCGTTCTGTCCGAATTAGACCGGGCGCAGGACATTATCACGAGTTATCTTGACATTGCAAAACAAAACTATTATCAAATTGAATCTCTCAATCTATCTAAATTACTTGAGGAATGTGCATCACTGATGACATCCTATGCGAATTTTAAATCGGTCACGATTCATCAATCCATTGAACCTGACTTATACATTCAAGGTGACGTAACGAAGATCAAGCAAGTCATGATTAATTTAATCAAAAATGCAATTGAAGCAGCTCCTGAACATGAAGGGAAAATTGAACTTTTTGCTTCAAAAGAAAATCATAAGATCTGCCTTTATTTCGTTGATAACGGTGTAGGTATGACAGAAAGCCAAATGAAAAAGCTTGGCGAACCCTATTATACCTTGAAAAATAAAGGGACTGGGCTTGGGCTGACAGTGACTTTTTCTATTATTGAGAATCACCATGGAACCATTCGTTTCAAAAGCTCGCTGCAGTCTGGAACAACCGTCACCGTGAAATTTCCTGAAGATACAAGAAGAAAATGATTAATCCATTTTTTTTGTTCTTTTTTCATCTATGCGCTCCTGCTTCTTAGACGCACGAACGATGAGACGAAAACAAATAAACGCAGCAATAAAGAAAATCACCGTGGTGATAGCCGCTGGGATGTACTCCCTTTTATCTTCAGGAAAATATAGTAGAAAAAGTACGATGAACGACATCATTCGCCATTCCCCCTTTTGCTCGTTTACTTCACTATATTGGCTAAAAGAAATGAAATACCTTCCTATGAGAAGGAAATGGAGGAATTTCACATGACAGACATTCAAATTGGACAAGTTGTGAAAGGTTTTTATAAAACAGGTGTATACGTTGGGGAAGTGACAGCAGTGAAACCATCGACCTATCTCGTTCAAGTAAAAGCAGTTCTGACACATCCCACTCAAGGCGACTTGCATCATCCAAAAGAAGCAGACGTGCCTTTTTTCCAGGAAAGGCGGGCTTTGGCCTATAGAGAACAGACAAATATCCCTCATCATATGGTGAAGCCTTATGATGGTGATATACCTGATTATGAAGTATCACTGAAAGAAGCTGTTGATAAATTGAAACAAGCACTCCGTGCGGATGATTCCAAATGGGCTGAAAAATCAAGAGCGTGCCTATCTTCTCTTGAGAAAGATTATTTTCCAGAAGACGTCCGCTAATCAGCCGAATCAAAAAAATGCGAGAAATCGATAAGCTCACCAATTTTGGTTGTTTGCGGATTTTCCACATAGGCTCTGTCTTTTTCAAAGAGGGTTAACAGCTGATAAGTCGTCATGGCATCATCGAGTGCTTTATGATGCTTACCAGCTCCTTCACTGCCGTATTCCTTTGCCGCTTTTCGAAGCCCTGTCAGTGTGCGGTCACCAAAAAAGGTTTTATATTCAAAGGCAAGATCCCTCAGCTTCCCCTTAAAAGGAAAGGTAATATGATTGAGCATACAATTTTGTTTCAATACCTTCATGTCCATGTTGCCCCACGTAATAATCTCACAATTCTCTCCCCCATCAAGTGTCACAAGCTTCTCGATAAACGCCTCAAATGAAATCCCGCTCTCTACATCCTCCTGCGTAATTCCGAGGAAAGATTTACAGCGCTTCGTCAGCTTCGGGAACTTTTTCGGTTTGACGTAGCTAGAGAATGTGTCTATGATCGTTTCATCTGCTGCTTTCACTACCCCAGCTTCAATAATTTCAGGAAAAAAGTTTTGTGGATGATATTTTCCATCAGGCATCGTAAATTCAAAATCGACCACAAGCACCGTCTTCTGTTCCACCAGTCTCACCTCACTTTTTCATCAGTTTTTCATTCTCATACCATTATATTAAGACGGACCTTGAAATCACTTCATTTTCGTGAAAATAATGCAGATTCACTATGCCCAACCTATTCATCAGATGAAAGATCGTTTATTTTCCTTTATAATTATTAAGGAACACGAAATAAATAAAGAAGGTGGTCTCTATCACAAACAGGAAGAAAAACTTGTACATCATGTGGTTTGTGAACTTTTTTGTATCAGCCAGCATTACAATGATCGTCCCTTTTTTATCACTTTACATAGAATCTCTTGATAGCAGCTATTCAAATGAATTTGTTCAAAGATGGAGCGGCTATGTCTTTGGGGTCACGTTTTTAACGGCCTTCCTGATCTCTCCGATTTGGGGGCGGATTGGCGACCGGCATGGCTATAAAAAGATATTATTAATTAACGGTATTGGCATCGCCACAAGTATTCTATTAATGGGGCTTGTGCACACCGTGTATCAGCTATTCGCATTAAGGCTCTTCATGGGGCTTGTCACAGGCTTTATCTCGACTTCAATGGCACTGATTTCTGCACAGACTGAAAAGGCAACTGCCGGTAAAACCCTTGGAACGATGCAGATGAGTAATGTCGCCGGAGGATTGTTTGGTCCGTTAATGGGCGGATTCATGGCAGACAGCGTCGGATTTATTTATACGTTTTTCCTCACAGCGGCTGTCATTTATGTGTCAGCTATTGTGATTATCTTCGGAGTGAAGGAACAGCCGATCCGGTCAAAAGAAGCAAAGCGTGTTTCTTACTCACGGAAGGATGTACTCATTCACATTTTCAAACAGCCTTTACTTGTGGTCACGATGCTTTTAACGTTTATTACACAAGTAGGGAACTTTAGCATTCAGCCGCTTTTGGCTTTATACATTCATGATTTACATGGTCCTGTCAATCTCGCTTTTTATGCGGGGCTAGCATTTTCTGCAACTGGACTTGGCAATTTGCTGTTTACGCGAAAATGGGGAGATCTCGGAGATCGAATTGGTCACGACAAGGTGCTGCTTGCCCTTCTCATTCTCTCCTCTATTTTATTCATCCCGCAAGCGATGGCGGATTCCTACGTGATGTTAGTTATTTTCCGTTTTCTATACGGGATGGCACTTGGCGGGATTATTCCGTGTACGACGGCGTACATCCGGATCAAAGCACCTGCTTCTATGCAAGGAGAAGTGCTCGGATACAATGTCAGCTTCCGCTTTCTTGGGAATGTCGTCGGTCCGGTAATCGGCGGCATTGTGGCGAGTCATTACGGGATTCCAGCTGTCTTTTATGTCACTGCCGGCATTTTTCTGTTTGGCGCGTTATTTTTATGGGCGGTCCGCTCGCATGCGAAGACAAAGGAAAGGAGTGTCTGATCATCTTCAGATACTCTTTTTTCTTGCGTAAAAGCCTTATTCACTAGACTTCACGCCCATTCTTTTCTAAAAATAACCTTCTCGTATTCGCAAAAGAATGGTACGATATGGCTAGAAAATTGAAGAAAGTGAGTGACCTCATGTTTCGTGCAATTATTGGTTGGTTATTACTTGCTGCCCTCATCCCATTATTTGTTCTGACTTTTTATCTATCAAAGGAAGAAGCTGCAAGTGTAAAGCCTGTTAACGAAGTGCTTGATCAAAAAATCAAGCTGGAAAAGATAGATTTTTCCCAAAACAGTTATATGTATGACCGGGATGGTTCTCTTATCTCCGAGATCGTCTCAAACGATGAGAACCGAGTGTTCGTGAAATACGATAAAATCCCTGAACCTGTGAAGGAGCTGTTCCTTCGCTCAGAGGACCGCAACTTTTATGACCATAAAGGCATTGACTTTATGGGAGTTGTTCGTGCCCTTGCCGCAAACGTCAAAAACCATGGCATCAGCCAAGGAGCGAGTACGATCACACAGCAGCTGTCCCGCAACTTATATTTAAGCCATGAACGTTCGTTCAGCAGAAAGTTTACGGAGCTGCTCTATTCCTATGAACTTGAACGGAAATTCTCTAAAGATGAAATTCTCGAAAGCTATTTAAATACGATTTATTTCAGTAATGGTGTTTACGGTGTCGGTTCTGCGGCTAATTACTATTTTGATAAGCCGCTTAGTTCTTTAACACTTGCACAAATGGCATTTATCTCTGCTATTCCAAACAACCCAACACTGTATGACCCATTAAAACAGTTCAAGCACACAAAGAAACGCCAAGAACGACTGCTTGGTATTTTGAAGAAAGATGGCGTCATCACCAAAAAACAATACAAAAAAGCCGTCAAAGAAAGAATCAGCCTGTCCTTAAGTGAAAAGAAAAACCTTTACCCTGACTATGTGACATATGCCAATGAAGAGTTTACCGATCTTGTGTCTGACCAGGAGGGCTTTACAAAACGATTGAAGAAGGCCAAAACGGGTGAAGCAAAAAAGGCGATACAAAAAGAATTATCTGAAAAGGTCAGTGCCCTGCTCCAGGATGGCGTGAAAATTTATACGGCGCTTGATCCTTCCTTACAGCAAAGAGCCGTCTATCAGCTCAATGCTCAATTGCCTTACCAAGGTGTGGAAGGCGGATCAGCCGTCATTAATCATGAAACGCATCAAATTGTTGCACTTGCTGGCGGGAAAAATTATAAGAAATTTGATTTCAACTATGCTTATCAAGCGCAAAGACAGCCTGGTTCTGCGATTAAACCGCTTTTAGACTATGCGCCTTATATTGATCAAACCGGCGCAACGGCTTCAAGCACCATCAGTGCCGGCAAGTTTTGCAGCAGCGGATACTGTCCGCAGAACTATAACCATAAAACGTATGGAACGGTCACACTTGAAACAGCCTTTAAACATTCTTACAATACCCCTGCGATCCGAATGCTGGATACAGTAGGTGTCAAAAAAGGCTTCAGCTATTTAGAGAAGTTCTCATTCGAGCATATCGTAGCGGATGATTACCGCCTTCCTTCTGCACTTGGCGGATTTACGAAAGGCTTCTCACCGCTAGAAATAACAGATGCGTATACCGTCTTTGGCAACCAAGGAGCCTACACACAAAGTCATTCGATCACAAAAGTGACAGACTTAAACGGTAAGACCCTTTACAAGTGGAAAGAGTCGCCAAAACAAGTATATTCTCAGCGTACAAATGAAACGATGCGTAAGCTGCTTACCTCCGTTGTGAAAAGTGGTACAGGGAAAAAAGCGAATTTCAATGCCCCTTACATCGGTGGTAAAACAGGGACATCCAATGACTACAAAGATATTTGGTTTGTGGGACTGACAGATCAGTACACAATGGGTGTCTGGGTCGGAAGAGATAGAGGAACGGTCGAATCGATTTACAATTCAAGCCCGCACTTACGTATTTGGAAAAATACGATGCAATACGCCAGATAAACAGGAGGTTTGATTGCGATGCATTCAACACATCCACCCCATTTAATTTTATTTGACGGTGTCTGCAACGTGTGCAGCGGCGCTGTTCAGTTTGTGATTAAGCGCGATCCGAATGAACGGATGATGTTCGCTTCATTACAATCAGATACAGGGCAGCGTATTTTAAAAGAAAACGGTTTGCCTTTAGATGAGTTCAATTCATTCATTTATATTGAAAAAGGGACCCTTTATACGAAGTCGACAGGCATCTTAAAAGCCGCGCGGCATTTAAAAGGGATATACAGATGGAGCTTTTTACTCCTTGCCATACCTCGCCCAATCCGAGATTGGTTTTATCAGCTGATTGCAAAAAATCGCTACAAATGGTTTGGTCAAAAAACATCTTGTATGATGCCTACACCCGATATTCAAAAACGGTTTCTTTCATAAAAAAAGCATCCTCCATCATTGGAGGATGCTTTCTTTGTCTGCTTATGAAGGCAGACTTGCCATCACACTGTTATAAAGCTTAATAAATAAGTACAAAATACCGATCAAAAACGTCGCCCAAAACAGCAGAATAAACATCATAAATCCAATCAAATTCAGCATAGAAAGCGATTGATAAATGCGAACCACAACCCAGATAAAATAGACAAGACTTGCTAATGCAAAAAGTCCGACAAGCAGAATGAGCTGCTGCGTCAACAGAAATGCAAGCAAGCTGGCAAATAAATAAACAACGGATGCAATCCGGATTTTCTTTAAGTTCTCCCCTTCAGGGTCCTTAGCGAAAAAGAGCAACGCCAGCTCTAATACCGTATCTGCAATCAGTTTTAAGGCAGATAAGATCATAAAATAAACAAGTGCAAAAGCAGCAAAGAGAGCAAGACGGATGCCCTGTTCTGAGAAAAATTCCAGCATTCCTTTTAAAATACCTGCTTGAGTCAAGAAATCAGTTGTGATACCTACTGTAAAAATCGAAAAAGCAGAGCTGAATAGTAAAATTGAAATCAGCGGAAAATATCCAGTCAAATATGTATTTTTCATAAATAGTTCCTTTCTCATAAGCTCACATTTATTATGGCTCACTTAAAACGGATTGACAAGATGCTTTCAAAGTAAACTGACAGCAAAATCAAATTTATGATTTTGCACGTACATTCCTTCACAAACTTACATTTTCCCGTTAAAGTATTACTGTTACGAAAAAATCGTGCGTTAGGGGTATACTCGTGAAAAAAACTTTAAGACTGCAAACACGGCTGACGATTTTTGTGTGTGTCGTTGTCCTGATCTCCCTTTGTATCACATTCTTTACGATATGGTCGGAAACAGCCAAAAACATTCATCAGCAGGAGCGTGACATTGCTCTCTCTACTGCCAAAATGGTCGCAGAAGCACCGATCACCTCACAATCATTAGAAGATCATTCATATTCAGCATTACGAAAATATACAACAAGTGTTCAGCAAATCACCAAAACCGAATTCGTTGTCGTCATGGATATGAACGGTATCCGCAAAACACACCCGAATCCGCAGAAGATTGGAAAGCGCTTTGCCGGCGGTGATGAAAAAGCAGTATTACAGGGAAAAGAACATATTAGTACGGCTTC
Source organism: Bacillus sp. FSL M8-0166 (assembly GCF_038008825.1). NCBI lineage: Bacteria > Bacillati > Bacillota > Bacilli > Caryophanales > Bacillaceae > Bacillus > Bacillus sp. FSL M8-0166. Next base: position 16,715 of record NZ_JBBOZZ010000002.1, on the reverse strand, counting down.
TGGAACACTCGGCAGATCCATGCGTGCTTTTGTTCCTGTTTATGATCAAAATGGTAAGCAGCTCGGGGCTGTGGCTGTAGGGATTACGTTAAAGGAAATTGACTTGATTATTCATCAAAGCTTACTTCCACTCTACTTCGTCACATCACTCAGCCTTCTATCCGGCATCATCGGAGCACTCATTGTTGCAAGAAAAGTGAAGAAAATTATGTTTGGACTTGAGCCGGATGAGATCGCCACATTGTTAAAAGAAAGAAGCGCCATGCTAGAATCAACAAAAGAAGGGATTCTTGCCGTTGATCAGCACGGTAAAATCAAGCTGGCCAATGCAGAGGCCAAACGGCTCTTTCATAATATGGGCATTATGGTTGATCCTAGAGAACAAGATGTTCAAACTCTCCTCCCTTCAAGCGGCTTAAAGCAAGTCATTAAAACACGCAAGCCGCTGCTTGATCGTGACGTGAGAATGAATGGACTGGAGCTCGTCTTTAATGAAGTGCCAATTACGGTAAAAGGTGAAATTGTCGGGGCCATCGCCACCTTCCGTGACAAAACAGAAGTGAAACATCTGGCTGAGCAGCTTAGCGGGGTCAAAATGTATGCGAATGCGCTTCGTGCCCAGTCACATGAATTTATGAACAAGCTGCATGTCATTTTAGGATTGGTTCAGCTCAAAAACTACGATGACCTTGGCACTTATATCAAAGATATTGCGATCTATCAGCAAACGGAAACAAATGAAATCATCAACCATGTGAAAAACTCTGTTTTAGCAGGATTTTTACTAGGAAAACAAAGCTATATCAGGGAACAAGGCGCTGCCTTGGAGGTTATTTGCAGCACACAAGTGCCAAATACGGAGGACCCGGCAGTGACGCATGATCTCATTACCGTGATTGGCAACCTGTTAAATAACGCACTCGATGCTGTTTCACATACTGAGACGAAAAACATCTCGATCTCCTTCAGATACGTCCATCAGCAGCTTCACATTGAAATCACGGACACAGGTGTTGGTCTCACAAAAGAAGAACAAGACATCATGTTTGATCAAGGCTTTTCAACTAAAGGAGAAGACAGAGGGTTCGGACTCTACTTCGTTGACCAAAGCATCAAGAAATTGAACGGACATATGATTGTCACGAGTGAAAAAGGAGAAGGAACGACCTTTAGTCTCCGCATTCCGTATAAACAAAAGGAGGATTCACATGATTAATGTGTTAATAGTAGAAGATGATCCAATGGTTGGGGAGCTGAACAAACGCTACCTGACCCAAATCGACGGCTTTGAGTTAAAGGGGATTGCCACCTCCTTTCAGCAGGCACTTGAAGTGTTAAAAACAGAAGTCATTCACCTCGTACTGCTCGATATTTATATGCCTGGACAAAATGGACTGGCATTACTAACAGAAATTCGCCAGCAAAATCATGCCGTTGATGTCATTGTCATTTCGGCTGCAAATGAAGTCGATGTTGTACAGCAAACGATGCGAAATGGAGCAGTTGATTATTTAATCAAGCCTTTTGAGTTCGAACGATTCCAATCAGCACTGGCAGAGTATAAACGGAAACACGCCCTGTATCAATCCATGAACAGCATTTCGCAAAATGATTTAGATGCGAAGCTTTTTCATAAAAAAGCAGAGGCGGAAAAAGTCCTTCTGCCAAAAGGCCTGACCAAAAGCACACTCAAACTCATCTGGACAAGCATTCAATCATTTGGTCAGCAGGCTTTCACGACTGAAGACCTAGCCAATCATACAGAAATCTCTCAAGTCTCCATTAGAAAATACTTGAAATTCCTTGAGGATATCGAAGTGGTGGATGTTGAAATGGCGTATGGGACAATTGGACGTCCTGTTTTCCAATATAAACTGAACACAAGCAATATGAATTTGATTCAGCAATATCTTTAAACTGCTACATCTGACCTTTCACAAAGGCCAGATGTTTTTTTATGGCATACGATGTAACAAACCCCTTGATATCAGCTGTTCTCCTGTAGTAGAGCACATCACAAAAGCGGCATTATATCATATTTCAGCAGATAAAAAGACATCAAATAAAGCCATTTAACATTTTTTTAAAAATAAAACAAATTTCTATTTATTTATTCGATTGGAAATGATAAATTATGATTGATTAGTTCACCGAGATATAAGTCTGATGTCTTACATCTTCTCTCCTGCCCTCCATAAGTTTCATGAGAAAGCAGGATAAAATACCCTTTTCAGAAGGGTGAGAAGAGATAAGTCGGTCTTTTTTCGCGAGACTTTTCTGAAACTTTTAAATTTTATAGGGGGTTATGTTTTGAAGAAGCGCAAAATTGGACTAGCATTGTCCTTAGTCGTAGCAGCAGGAACCATCCTTGGAGCATGCGGCAACTCTGGCTCAAACAGCGGTGAAAGCAAAAAAGATAAAGATCAATTCACTGTTGCAATGGTAACTGATGTCGGTGGTGTCGATGACAAATCGTTTAACCAATCAGCTTGGGAAGGTTTACAAGCATTTGGGAAAGACAACAATTTAAAAAAAGGTAAAAACGGCTTTGATTACTTACAATCTAAATCAGATGCTGACTATACAACAAACTTAAACACACTTGCTCGTGAGAAATTCGACCTGATTTACGGAATTGGTTTCTTAATGGAAGATGCTATATCTGAAATTGCGGATCAACGTAAGAAAAACCACTTTGCTATCGTTGATGCAGTCGTGAAAAAAGACAACGTGGCCAGCATTGTGTTTAACGAAAACGAAGGATCATTCCTTGTGGGTGTTGCGGCTGCTCTTTCTACAAAATCAAACAAAATTGGTTTTGTCGGCGGCGTTGATTCTGAATTAGTCAGAAAATTCGAAGTCGGTTTCCGCGCAGGTGTTGAAGCAGCTAACCCGAAAGCAAAAGTTGAAGTGAAATATGCTGGTGCATTCGATAAGGCTGACATCGGGAAAGCAACAGCTGAAAGTATGTACAAATCCGGCGTCGACATCATCTATCATGCTGCTGGCGGTACTGGAACTGGTGTCTTCACAGAAGCGAAAAACCTGAAAAAAGCGGATCCTAACCGTAAAGTTTGGGTCATCGGTGTAGATAAAGACCAGTATGACGAAGGAAAAGTACCTGGAACAAAACAAAGTGTCACCCTTACTTCTATGGTTAAGAAAGTAGACACAGCGGTACAAGACTTAACAACGAAAGCAAAAGAAGGTAAGTTCCCTGGCGGCGAAGTGATCACATACGGTCTGAAAGAAGGCGCTCTTGACATCTCTCCATCTAAGGAAAACCTTGATAAAGATGTATTAAAGAAAGTTGAAGAATGGAAACAAAAAATCATCAAGGGTGAAATTAAAATCCCTGCAACACGTGATGAACTAAAAGATTTTAAAGCTTAATTTGAGCATCGGGATAAGCGCACCTTATCCCCTTGCCTCTCCTTTACCTCCTCTTTATTCGTAAAAGGTGGTAAAAGAAAAGCTGCAGCCTCGTTTTGCAGCTTTTCTTTTGCTAGTTTTTATCTTCATCAGCACCCTAAAAAAGGAGCGGTTAAACCTGTGGATTATGTCATTGAAATGTTGAATATACGCAAAGAATTCCCTGGCATTGTAGCAAACGACAACATTACGCTGCAGCTAAAAAAGGGCGAAATTCATGCGCTGCTTGGTGAAAACGGCGCTGGAAAATCAACGCTCATGAACGTGCTTTTCGGACTGTACCAGCCTGAAAAAGGTGAAATCAAGGTGCACGGAAAACCCGTGACTATCTCTAGTCCAAATGATGCTAGTGATTTAGGCATCGGAATGGTGCATCAGCACTTTATGCTTGTCGATACCTTCACTGTTGCTGAAAACATCATTTTAGGTAAAGAGCCAAAGAAATTTGGAAAGATTGACAAAGAACAAGCCATACAGCAAGTACAAGAGCTTTCTGACCGCTATGGTTTGAAAATAGATCCTGCCGCAAAAGTATCTGACATCTCTGTCGGCATGCAGCAGCGTGCAGAAATCTTAAAAACACTTTACCGCGGCGCTGACATTTTGATCTTCGACGAACCAACGGCCGTTTTAACACCTCAAGAAATCAAAGAACTCATACAAATTATGAAAAACTTAATCAATGAAGGTAAATCCATTATTTTAATCACCCATAAGCTGAAAGAAATTATGGATGCCTGTCATCGCGTGACCATTATCCGAAAAGGCCAAGGCATTCGTACACTTGATGTGGAAAGCACAAATAAAGACGAACTTGCAAGCCTCATGGTTGGCCGTGAAGTGTCATTTAAAACAGACAAAAAAGCTGCTTCTCCTGCTGAGGAAGTTCTTCAAATTCAAGACCTCACAGTAAAAGACGCCAGGGGAATTGAAGCGGTCAAACAGTTGAACCTCTCAGTGAAGGCTGGCGAAATTGTCGGAATTGCTGGGGTAGATGGCAATGGCCAGTCTGAATTAATTGAAGCCATTACCGGTCTAAAAAAATCAGAATCTGGCACAATCATGCTAAACGGGAAAGCCATTCAAAATCTCCCGCCTCGTAAAGTGACCGAATCTGGGATTGGACATATCCCTCAGGACCGTCATAAACATGGGCTTGTGCTCGATTTTTCAATTGGAGAAAACATTTCCTTACAAACATATTATCAGCGTCCTTATTCAAAATTCGGCTTATTGAATATAAAAAATATTTATCAAAAAGCAAAACGAATCATTGCGGAATATGACGTCAGAACACCAAGTGAATATACAGAAGCGCGCGCTCTGTCAGGCGGTAACCAGCAAAAAGCCATTATCGGCCGTGAAGTTGACCGCAATCCTGATTTATTAATTGCCGCTCAGCCGACACGAGGACTTGATGTTGGTGCAATTGAATTTGTTCATAAACGTCTAATTGAGCAAAGAGACTCAGGCAAAGCCGTTTTGCTCATCTCCTTTGAACTTGATGAAATTATTAATGTCAGTGATAAGATCGCTGTCATTTTCGAAGGCAGCATTGTGGCCATTGTTGATCCAAAAGAAACAACAGAGCAAGAGCTTGGTTTATTAATGGCTGGAAGTACGCAACAGGAAGTGGGGAAAGAAGCAAATGTCTAATCGCTTAACAAATCTGCTGATTCCGCTTATAGCCATTGTACTTGGCCTTTTCGTTGGGGCCATTATTATGCTGGCAAGCGGTTATAGTGTCATCGAAGGCTATAGCGCCCTTTGGAATGGCGTTTTCGGTGAAACCTATTATATGGGAGAAACCATCAGGCAAGTGACACCTTATATTTTATCAGGTCTTGCTGTTGCCTTTGCATTTCGGACAGGCCTGTTTAATATCGGTGTAGAAGGCCAAATGCTCATTGGCTGGGTAGCTGCTGTATGGATCGGAACAACTGTCCATGCACCTATGTATATCCATCTCCCGCTTGCACTCATCACAGCAGCTGCTGCTGGTGCATTATGGGGCTTTATTCCTGGGTTTTTAAAAGCTCGTTTTTATGTGCATGAGGTCATCGTCACCATCATGATGAACTACATTGCCCTTCATGTCACAAACTATTTAATCTCAAATGTCTTAACAGATAATAAAGATAAAACAGATAAAATCGATGCCACTGCCTCGCTCCGCTCTGGATTTTTTGAGCAGATCACTGATTTTTCCCGGATGCATAATGGTATTTTTGTTGCCATTATTGCTGCGGTCGTGATGTGGGTCATTATTCAAAAAACCTCTAAAGGGTTTGAATTACGTGCTGTTGGAATGAACCAGCAGGCATCACATTATGCTGGTATGAACGTTCGCCGCAATATCATTTATGCGATGCTCATTTCAGGTGCTTTTGCAGGTCTTGCAGGCGCTATGGAAGGCCTTGGTACATTTGAATATGCCTCTATTAAAGGCTCGTTTACAGGCGTAGGTTTTGATGGAATCGCCGTTGCTTTATTAGGTGGAAATACGGCTGTTGGTGTTGTTCTTGCTGCATTATTGCTTGGTGGATTGAAGGTCGGTGCTTTAAATATGCCGCTTGAATCAGGCGTACCGACTGAGGTTGTTGATATTGTCATTGCGATCATCATTCTTTTCGTCGCCTCAAGCTATATTATCCGTCTTGTGATTCAACAAATGAAGAAAAAGGGGGGAAAATAAGTGGGATTTCTGCAAATACTTGAAATCATCGTCCCAGCTACACTTGTTTATGCTGCACCACTTATTTTAACCGCTCTTGGAGGCGTCTTTTCAGAAAGATCAGGTGTTGTCAATATCGGTCTTGAAGGTTTGATGGTCGTCGGAGCATTTTCCAGTATTATCTTTAACTTATTTTTTGCTGATACGTTTGGAGCCTTGACCCCGTGGCTTGGGCTTCTCATCGGAATGGCCGTTGGCGGATTGTTCTCACTGATTCATGCAGTGGCGACCATTACCTTCCGAGCTGATCAAACGGTCAGTGGTGTGGCCATTAACATGCTGGCTCTTGGTGCTACATTGTTTGTCGTAAAACTGATTTACGGAAAAGCACAAACTGATAAAATTACAGAGCCTTTCTATAAAGGAGATATTCCCCTTTTAAGTGACATTCCGATCATTGGTGATATTTTCTTTAAAGATGTTTATTATACGTCCATACTCGCCTTAGCTCTTGCAGTTGTTGCTTGGTTTGTTTTATTTAAAATGCCGTTTGGTCTTCGTCTTCGTGCAGTCGGAGAGCATCCAATGGCAGCTGATACAATGGGAATCAAAGTGTATCGGATGCGTTATATCGGCGTCTTCATTAGTGGACTGTTTGGCGGTCTTGGCGGAGCTGTTTATGCCTCAACGATCGCGCTTGATTTCTCCCATGCCACCATTACTGGACAAGGCTTCATCGCACTAGCTGCGCTTGTATTCGGTAAATGGCATCCGTTTGGCGCAATGGGCGCTGCGTTATTCTTTGGATTTGCTCAAAGTTTAAGCATTATTGGCTCTCTCCTGCCGCTGTTCCAAGATATACCGAACGTGTATATGCTCATAGCACCATATGTGCTCACCATCTTAGCACTTACTGGCTTCATCGGACGTGCTGATGCACCGAAAGCACTTGGTACGCCTTATCTAAAAGGAAAACGATAAATACGATGTATGATCAATCCCCTGAAGGACAAACTACCTTCAGGGGATTTTTGTATGATAAAAAACACAAAAACTCCTGTTTATTTTACTTTTATTACACTTATTTTAGTTTAATAAATAGAAGAGAGTCATTGAATCTTCTACAATTGAGACAAATAGCATTTGGGGGTGTTTATGTGGCTAATGCACAACAATTGAAATCGATTACAGACGATTCTGACAATAATAAAAGCGTTTTCCGTAAGATCATGTCTTGGAAAATTGGTGTTATTGATTTACCTGTGTATTTAGTACTTGCAGCGATTATTTTAACTGCCGCTTATTTCAATAAAATTCCAGCAAATATGCTTGGTGGTTTCGCTGTTATTATGATTTTGGGAATTTTCCTTGGAGATGTAGGACAACGTATTCCAATCTTAAAAGATATTGGTGGACCGGCGATTCTTTCTTTATTCGTACCATCGTTCCTGGTCTTTTTTAATGTTCTGAATCCGAACTCATTGGAAGCGGTTACGTCTCTTATGAAAACGTCGAACTTCCTTTACTTCTATATCTCTGCTCTTGTAGTAGGTAGTATTCTTGGGATGCAGCGAACTGTTTTAGTACAAGGCCTTATTCGTATGTTTGTTCCTCTCGTTGCAGGTACAATTGCAGCTGTGAGTGCTGGTATCCTTGTTGGCCTTTTAGTTGGTTACACACCGCATCATTCATTCTTCTTTATTATTGTACCGATTATTGCCGGTGGTGTTGGAGAAGGGATTTTGCCATTATCTATCGCTTATTCACAAATTCTTGATGTATCAGCAGAGTCATTAATTTCTCAATTAATTCCTGCGGCTGTCATTGGGAACGTCATTGCCATTATCTGTGCTGGCGCATTGAAGAAGCTTGGTGAAAAACGTCCTGAGCTAAACGGAAATGGCCGTCTTGTGAAATCTAAAGAAGCAAACGAAATTTTCGAGCAGCCAGATTTGGATGCAAAAGTTGATTTCGGGTTAATGGGTGCTGGTGTACTCGTTGCTTGTACAACCTTCATCTTTGGTGGTCTGTTAGAAAGCTTTGTTCATATTCCAGGTCCAATCTTAATGATTGTTCTTGCTGCTTTAATCAAATACTTAAACGTGATGCCTCAGCATCTTCAAAACGGCTCACAGCAGTTCTACAAGTTTGTATCTAAAAGCTTTACATGGCCGCTAATGGTTGGTCTTGGTATTCTATACATTCCACTTGATGATGTAGCAACTGTCATCTCCATTCCATTCGTATGCGTATGTATCGCTGTTGTACTCGCAATGGTTGGTTCTGGTTACTTCGTTGGAAAACTAATGAACATGTATCCAGTAGAATCTGCTATTGTCACTGGCTGTCACAGCGGACTTGGCGGTACTGGTGACGTTGCGATTCTTTCAGCTTCTGGAAGAATGGGTCTTATGCCTTTCGCACAAGTATCTACACGACTTGGCGGAGCAGCAACTGTTATCTGTGCAACGATCTTACTCAGAGTGTTTAGTTAAACTACCACACATAAAAAGCATGGGCTCTCACATGGGCCCATGCTTTTTTTATATTTCTTTTCTCCTATAAGATCTTATTCATCAGCTAATACAATTCGTAAATATTCCCTGGGCTGAAAAGGATACAGCTTGGTTTCTTGATAGCTCATGTGAAGAAGATGCTCAGAAAACAGCGGCCATTCACTCCCGGCCTGCCACCTTTTTTGATCATTTCGGTCAATCAAGAATGCTCCTCCTAAAATCGTGCAGAATAGGCTTAAGCTGATGGCGATCTTTCGTTTCATTTGATCAGCTCCTTTAGGAAAAGCATGTACGAAAAACAAAACAATATACAATGAGTATCATTTTTGATAAAATTATTTTTGTGGTCAAAAGAACCTAAAACAAATACAGTTTGCTTGAAATCGTTTCAAACCAATGCACTATGGCTGTATTTACGCTATAATTTTAATTACCAGTTCTTTAGAACGTGAATTTATATTGATCAAAGGAGGTTCATTTTCTTGCAGCTTATTCACTTCGCCATCCTATCACCTTTTTTACTCGCTTTTGTTGTACCTTTCCTTTACAAATATGTGAGGCGTATACATACAGGATGGTTTGTTCTCATCTTGCCGATTCTTTTATTTACCTATTTCATCCAAATGTTACACATCACTTCGAATGGACGAACGCTTTTCTCACAGGCTGAATGGATTCCATCTTTAGGGATGAATTTCACTGTGTATGTCGATGGTCTCAGCCTGTTATTTGCTTTATTAATTACAGGTATCGGCTCACTAGTGGTGCTGTACAGTATTTTCTACTTATCAAAGGAAAAAGAACAGCTTGGCTCTTTCTACACGTATTTGCTCATGTTTATGACCGCGATGCTGGGTGTCGTTCTTTCTGACAACATGGTGGTTTTATACTTGTTTTGGGAGTTAACGAGTATCTCTTCCTTCCTCTTAATTGGGTATTGGTATAAGCGGGAGCGCTCTAGATATGGAGCAACGAAATCACTGCTTATTACTGTTTTTGGCGGATTAGCTATGCTTGGTGGCTTCATCCTCATTTACCTGATTACTGATTCATTCAGTATTCGTGAAGCAGTCAATCAGCTTCAGCTCATCATGGCATCCCCTTACTTTATCCCTGCCATGATCCTAATCTTACTAGGTGCCTTTACGAAATCAGCGCAGTTCCCATTCTATATCTGGCTGCCTGATGCAATGGAAGCACCGACCCCTGTGAGCAGTTATCTGCATTCTGCTACGATGGTGAAAGCCGGTATTTATCTTGTTGCCCGCTTCAGTCCAATCTTTGCTATATCAGAGGTATGGTTCTGGACCATTTCCATCGTTGGGCTTGTCACATTATTCTGGGGATCATTCCACGCCGTCCGGCAAAACGATTTGAAAGCCATTCTGGCCTATTCGACAGTGAGTCAGCTCGGCATGATTATGCTCATGCTTGGCGTCGGCGCAGCTGCGATTCATGAAAACAATCCTGCCTTTTTTGGCGCAGCCGTTCTTGCAGCTATTTTTCACCTCATTAACCATGCTACGTTTAAAGGCAGTCTCTTTATGGCAGCTGGTATTATCGATCATGAAACAGGAACTCGTGACATTCGGAAATTAGGCGGATTAATGACGATCATGCCGATTACCTTCACAATTACGTTAATCGGTACATTTTCAATGGCCGGATTACCGCCATTTAACGGTTTCTTAAGTAAAGAGCTATTTTTCACAAGTATGATACGGATTTCTGATATCAGCTTTACGGACGTTTCAACATGGGGTGCCATCTTCCCGACACTCGCTTGGCTCGCTAGCGTCTTTACGTTCATTTATAGTATGATGCTCCTCTTTAAAACTTTTAGAGGCCGTCTGAATATAGACCAATTGGAGAAAAAACCGCATGAAGCACCGATCGGCATGCTCATTCCGCCCATCATTCTAGCTGCACTTGTGGTCACCTTCTTCTTTTTCCCTAATATTCTTGCCTATTCTGTCATTGAACCTGCAATTGCGGCGATCATTCCTGAAGCGATTGAAACAGGAAGCCGTTTTTCTGTGAAAATTGAAGCATGGCATGGCTTCCAGCCAGAGCTCTATATGACAATAGGTGTTGTTGTACTCGGCACAATCGGCTACTTGACGCTTTCAAAATGGCGTCCTATGTACAACATCTTTAAGGAAAAATGGTCATTTAACGCTTTATACGACCGCTCTCTTATCGGTTTGGAAAAAGGTTCATATCGCCTGACAAACAGTTATATGACTGGTTTTCTTCGGGACTATCTTGTTTATGTGTTCGGGTTCATGATTATTGTCATTGGCGGTGTGATGTTTTATCAGCAGGCCTTTTCATTTCAAACAGATCAGGCTGCCTCAATTGGCACGTATGAGGTGATTCTTTCACTTGTGATGGTGGCGGCGACGATTGCAACTGTATTCGCAAGCTCACGATTAACAGCTATTATTGCTCTAGGTGTCATGGGCTACACGCTGTCATTATTCTTCGTGATTTTCAGAGCACCTGACCTTGCGCTGACGCAGCTGATTATTGAAACGATTTCAGTCGCACTGTTTTTGCTTTGCTTCTATCATTTGCCGAAGCTGAGCTTAAAGCAAAAAACGAGAAGATTCAAAATGACTAATTTCATCATTTCTTTAGGTGTTGGGGTTGTTGTCACTTGTCTAGCTTTTGCTTCCACAAGTCAGCAGTCACTTGACACCATCTCAACTTACTTTATTGAAAATAGCTACAAACTTGCTGGCGGTGACAATATTGTCAATGTCATTCTTGTAGATTTCAGGGGCTTTGATACCCTCTTTGAAATTACTGTGCTCGCCATTGCAGCACTTGGTATCTATGGGTTATTAAAAACACAAGCAAAACGGAAGAGAGGTGTGCGGCGATGAGAAAGATTGATACGAATGATATGCTTTTGCAAGTCACAACAAAAATCACAGCATTCATCATCTTGCTTTTCTCCCTTCACCTATTTCTTGCGGGACATAACAATCCTGGCGGCGGATTCATTGGCGGCCTGATGAGTGCTGCGGCTGTTGTTCTTCTGCTTTTAGCCTATGATCTAAAAACAGTAAGACGCATTTTGCCATTTGACTTTATTTATGTAGCTGGAGCCGGTTTGCTCGTTGCGATTCTGACAGGTATGGGATCCTTTCTATTCGGTGCACCTTTTCTATCCCATGCATTTGATTATTTCCAATTACCGTTTTTAGGGAAAACAGAACTGGCGACAGCCGTCCTGTTTGATATCGGTGTGTATTTAGTCGTTGTCGGTGTCACCATGACCATTATTCAAATGATTGGAGAGAAGGAATAATGGAGTTTCTAATGTCTATTATCGTCGGAATTATTTTTATGGCGGCGACCTATTTGATGCTGTCAAAGAGCCTTCTGCGGGTCATCGTCGGTACTGCTGTTTTGAGTCACGGCGTCCACTTGCTTCTTTTAACAATGGGCGGCTTAAAAAAGGGAGCACCTCCAGTTCTAAAAGAGGGGCTCACATCCTATGTAGATCCATTGCCACAAGCATTAATTTTAACAGCCATTGTCATTGCTTTTGGTGTGACATCCTTATTACTTGTCATGGCCTTCCGTGCCTTCCAAGAGCTGCGAACAGATGACATGGATCAAATGAGAGGAAATGATCAGCATGAATAATCTCGTGATCCTGCCTATATTAATTCCATTACTAGCTGCTACACTATTGATCTTTATGAATAAAAACATCATGCTGTCAAGAGTCTTTAGTGTCTTGGCATCTCTTTCAGCCATTATATGTAATGCATATTTGGTTCAAACGATTTTCACAAATGGGATACAAACCCTTTATTTGGGCGGCTGGAAAGCGCCATTTGGGATTGCCCTTGTGGCCGATCAATTTGCTGCACTCCTTGTGCTGACCGCTTCCGTTGTCGGGCTTGTGACAGTCCTCTTCTCCTTTCAAACGATTGGGAAAGAAAGAGAGCGGCTCTTCTATTATTCTGGCGTACAGTTTTTGTTAGCTGGCGTGAGCGGAGCCTTTTTAACGGGAGATATTTTCAACCTGTTTGTATTCTTTGAATTACTGTTGATGGCATCTTATATGCTCATTGTATTAGGCGGATCAAAGCCTCAGCTTCGTGAATCACTCAAATATATTGTGTTTAATATCATCTCTTCGGCATTATTTATTGTCGGAGTCGCCTGTTTATATGCAGTGACGGGTACGCTCAATATGGCTGATTTAAGTGTGAAAATAGCTGAATCAGGGCAAACAGGGTTAATCACTGTTATTTCCATCCTGTTCCTCATTGTATTCGGCTTAAAAGCTGGGATCTTCCCGCTTTATTTCTGGCTGCCAGGATCGTATCACGCGCCGCCAGCAGCGATTTCAGCTCTATTTGGGGCTTTGCTTACAAAGGTTGGCTTATATGCGATTGCCAGAGTCTTTACATTAATTTTTATACACGATACAGGCTTCACCCATACACTCATGGCGTGGCTTGCCGCACTGACGGTGATATTCGGTGTGATAGGCTCGATCGCCTATTCTGATGTGCAGAAGATCGTGATTTATAACATTGTCACAGCTGTTGGGGTCATTTTGTTTGGATTTGCAGCCAACACACCTGCATCACTCCAAGGTGCCATTTATTATCTCATTCACGACATGGTGATCAAAGGAGCATTATTTATGCTGGCAGGTGCCCTCTTTGTGTACGCTGGTACAAACCAACTGAAAAAAATGGGTGGACTGATTCAATCCCAGCCTCTATTAGGATGGATGTTTTTCATATCGGCTTTATCGCTTGCAGGAATTCCGCCGCTGAGTGGCTTTGTTGGAAAGCTGAAAATTGTGGAAGGTGGATTTTCTGCAGGACACATGACGTTTTCTATCCTGGTCTTACTGTCCAGCCTCCTTGTCCTCTACTCTATTATGAAGATTTTCATATCCGCATTTTGGGGCGAGGAACAGGATATGCGCAGAAGAAAGCCGTCAATTAAAGGAACGGTGTACCCTGGCGTACTGCTTGTCGTCTTATCGCTTGCCATTGGGTTAGGGACAGAGTTCATTGCCCCTTATATCAATCAAGCAGCGGAAATGCTCTCTACACCAGAAAAATATATTCAAGCTGTGCTGAAGGAGTAGATGAACATGGCCTTTCAAATATTACTAAACGCACTCCTCGCCTTTACATGGATGTTTATGAATGATACATACAGAGCCGCAGACTTTGTAACAGGTTTTGCATTAGGGATGATCGCCATTTTTATGCTGCGTCGATTTTTCCCGCAGCGTTTTTACGGCTATGCCCTTTATGCGATTTTCAAGCTTATCATCATTTTTATTCGCGAGCTGCTTCTTGCCAATTTAAGTGTATTAAAGACCGTATTATCTCCAAAGCTCACGATTAAGCCCGGTATTTTCGCCTTTCGTACGGACTTGAAAACAGATTGGGAAATCACCATACTGGCAAATATGATTACATTGACACCAGGTACACTAGTGATTGATATTTCTGATGATCGTTCGATTTTATACATTCATGCGATGGATATTGAAGATGCTGAAAAAGCCATTCACGATATCCGGGTTTCATTTGAAAAAGCGATTCAGGAGGTGAGCGGTAAGTAATGGAACTCATTTTGCAAATGTCACTTGGCATTCTTGCGCTGTCTACTTTGCTTTTTGTGATACGAGTGATCAAAGGTCCCTCTATTCCTGATCGTGTGAGTGCGCTTGATGCGATAGGAATCAATTTAATTGGGATGACAGCCATCGTTTCAATTTTACTGAAAACCACTGCATTCTTTGAGATTATTTTACTGCTCGGCATCCTTGCCTTTATCGGTACTGTCGCTTTTTCCAAATTCCTTGAGAAAGGGGAAGTGATTGAAAATGATCGTCATCGCTAAAGCCATCGTGATTTTCTTTATCATGCTAGGCGCTATTCTCTGTTTGATTTCAGCCATTGGTGTCCTCCGCCTGCCGGATGTTTACACACGTATGCATGCTGCATCAAAAGCATCGACACTTGGTGTTGTTCTGATTTTAGTAGGTGTGTTTTTTCACGAATGGTTTCTTGCAGGTGTTATTTCTGCAAAAATCCTTCTTGGGATCGTATTCATCTTTCTGACAGCACCAGTCGGCGCGCACTTGATCGGAAGAGCAGCTTACAATACTGGTGTTAAGCTTGACAAGCGCAGTGTCCAAGATGATTATGGCGGCTTCCGCAACTTTGTGATTAAGCGAAAAGAAGATTCTTATTTATAAAAAAAAAGCGAAAAAGAATGGCCTGACATGTTGGGCCATTCTTTTCTTTTATCGCTCAACAGCATATAAAAAAAGCTTCCGCTGCACCGGGAGCTTTTTTATATGCGATCAATGACAGCAAGTGTGCATCTTGACGTACAGATGTGCCGGTCTCGATCATCTTTTATATCGATTTGAAATACCATTGTACGCCGTCCTACATGTACTGGAACAGCTGTCGCTGTCACCACTCCATCGCGTACAGATTTTAAATGATTGGCATTGATTTCAATACCTGAGCAAACTTGCTGCGTTAAGTCTAAATGAGCAGCAGCCCCCATGCTCGCCACTGTTTCTGCTAGAGCAGCAGATGCTCCTCCGTGCAGCAGTCCAAATGGCTGTTTTGTTCTGTGATCGACTGGCATTGTTGCAACGCATCGTGACTCATTGCACTCTACAATCTCAATGCCTAGTGCCTCAAGCAGTGTATTTGATCCGCTCACATCCATTAAGGCCCTCTCCCTTCACACGTTTACAGCACACTTTCAGACTTGGCAATTAACACCGCTTCTGTACGAGATCCAACATTCAGCTTATTAAAGATGGATGTCAAACTGTACTCAATTGACCGTTTGCTCAAATGAAGCACATCGGCAATCTCCTGGTTTGTGTATCCTTTTTCTACTTCTCTAAGGATCAAACACTCTCGTTCGGTTAAGAGGTCGTGATCATTTTGCTGCTCCTGTTCTGGCTTTTCTTGCTGCTGTGAAATTAATTTCTTTAAATAGGACAGCTGAATGACAACTTCTCCTTGTAATGTGCGGTGTATGTATTCAATAATTTTGTCTTTCGTCTCTGTTTTACTAATTGCACCGTGTAATCCAGCCCGAATAGCCTCTTCAAAATAATCATCTACTTCATACCCTGTGTAAATGATAATTTTTACTTGATGGTTGGTTTCTAAGATTTGCTTCGCAATGTCCATTCCATTGATATCCCCGAGATTTAAATCCATCAAAATCACGTCATAGATGGAAAAGTCATGCGTCTTTAAAAAGGCGGCTTCTGCATCAGGACTTAAACAATCGACTGATAGCTGCTGGTCTGATTCTAATATACTTTTTGTCCCTTCCATGACAGCCGGATGATCATCAATGACCAATATCTTCTTCATGTCTTCCTCCCTTTAAATCACTCACTTCCATTTTATATAAAAAACTTGGCTGATGCCAAGTCTTAATCCTTAATAAATCGTTACAATTCCATTTCAATTTTCACCTTAAGCCCTTTTTCCGGGGCTGTGTGAATTTGAAGCTTTCCATTTAACGCTTTGACTCGTTCCCTAATTCCCGATAGCCCCATGCTCATTGTGTGCTGATCAAGATGACTTGCATCAAAACCGACTCCATCATCCTCATAGTGAAGAACAACCTGATCTTTAATACAAATCAGCATCACTAACACTTGAGTGGCTTTGGAGTGCTTCAGGGCATTGGATAACAGCTCCTGGACAATTCGATAAATATTCAGCTGTGAATCAATATCAATGTCCAGCTCTTTATCAAAGCGTGTCGTATTCAGCCTTATATGAAATGGCGCTTCCTCCTGAATTTGAGAAGTCAGCTTCGATATCGCCTTTACTAAACCTAAATCATACAGCAGCTGCGGCCGAAGCTCATGACACGTTTCTCTCGTCGTCTGAATCACTTTAGACATTTGATCGTTCCATGAGACAAGCGAATTTTCAATGGAGGTTGGGCATTGGTTGTTTTGGAAATTCGTTAAAAACATCTCTGACTGCCTTTTTAGTGATATCAAGTCCTGCAGCACGGAATCATGAAGATCCCTCGCTAAATCTGAG